>JAGOQT010000234.1 GCA_018007255.1 Phycisphaerae bacterium
GCACTGCGTGCCCCCGCCCCAGGTGCTCAGGCAGGTCAACTTCACGTACTTGGCCACTGCGCCGCCCAGATCCACGATCGTGTTGTACACATAGTCGTCCAGACCGGTCGCCTGGGCGAACTCCGGGACATTGGGGATTGCCGTCCAGGTGTTCGCGTCCGTGGAGACCTCGATCGTCACCTCCCTGACGCCGAAACCCAGAATCTCCTCAATGGCCTGGTTGGAGTTCCAGACCCACATCTGGTCCAGCTTGAGGACCCGGTCGAATTCGTACTGGATCCAGGGGGGCTGGGGGCCGGTCTTGCTGCTGACCCACATGTCCGTGATCATGTCGGAGTGTTGGTCGCCGGTCAGGCCGGAGCCGTTGACCGTGTTGTTAGGCTCGGTGCCGCTGCTGTAGGAACTGGAGGCCGTGGCCTGGATCGGTGCGGTGACAGGATAGCTGTAGGGCTCGGCGGTGAAGCTCCACACGTCGCCCTTGAAGATCGTGCCGCCTGCAGAGGGGGCGTTGACCTCGTCCACTCGCCAGTAGTAGGTCTGGCCGAAGTCCAAGAGACCGGCCGGATCGAAGTCTGTGGCCGTCTGGCCCTGGCTGAGGAGCACGCCGGCCGGAGCAGACCGGGTGGCCGTGTTCACGTCGTCGAACACAGTCCCAAAGTAGACGTCATGCGAGATGACGTCCTTGCCGGCAGACCAGCTCAAGGCCGTATCGCGCGGCACGTCGGTCGCGCCCTTGGATGGATTGGGGCTACGACTCTTGTAGGGATTGGCGAATCCCCCTTGCATGACCTGCCCGACCTCTGTCGCACTCAACGCATTGTCGAAGATATAGACCTCATCGACGGTCCCTTTGAAAGGACCATCGGCGGTGCCCTGGAAGTTCAGGGCTCCGATGACGATGGCCGCCCCCGTCCCGGTGCCCAGGGCCACGGTGGAGGTGGTCGTTTGCGCCGTCCCGTTGATGTACATGGTCGCCGTGGTTCCGTCGTGCGTGAACGTCACATGCTGCCATTCGCCGACGGGCGGAGCAGGCGCAGGATAGACCGGGGCGCCGCCGCCGAAACCGAAGCCGATGCCGTTGGTCGAGTTGCTCATCGTGAGCTGCCACCGGATCGCCACGAAGACGCCGTCGCACTTGGTGACTATCCCCTGGAAGGTGCTGGTGGAATTGGCGCCCGCCCACTTGATCCAGGCGGCCACGCTCACCTGCCCGGTACTCTCGGACGGGTCCCATGTCCCAGCACCCAGGTAATTGGCCGTGGCGGCGTCGCCTGGAAAGTCCAGAGCGGTGCCGAGACCCGGTTTGCTCTCGGCCCACTTGACCGTGCCGGTGATGGTGGCGTCATGCCCTTTGCCGGAAGCATCTTTCGCGGCGGTGCCGCTGCCTTCGTCCATGGGGTAGTAGGCCACGATTGCGGCGGATGCCGTACTGATCGTGCCCAACAACAGGACCGCACACAGTAGATGGATTGCCTTCTGATTGCACATTGTCATTCTCCCTGCAAATAGATCTCTTCCCGAGGAATTCCCGGACTACTTCCTCTGAATTTGCCAGCCACAAAAACCCCGGGGCCCGCATCCCCTTTGATGCGGACCCCGTGTTCTGTACATTCGGCCGCCATGAAAAGGCATGGCGGTGCCGTCCACCTCCATGCCCATCAACCCGGATCACCGATCGCCTGCCAGGTAACGCACCTCCCCGATCGTCAGGGCCCGGTTGTAGATCCGGAACTCGTCGATCTGACCCTGGTAGTAGCCGTCCCCGGACCACTGCGAATGGCCCAGCCAGTTCTGCGTGGTCGCGCCCAGGTTGCTCGGGACCGTGTTTGTGGTCCCAGTGGCCACCACCTCGCCGTCCAGGACCAGCTGCAGGGTCATGGCCACACCGTCGATCACCACCGCCACGTGATGCCAGCCCGCGGTCAGCGCACGCGGGGCGTTCACGCCCGACTCCCCGGTGTTGGTGCCCGTCGTGATGGCAAACCGCATCGTGCCCGTGGTGCCCTGACGCGGACACAGGAACATATAGCCCGCAGTGGAGCTGGTGCCAAAGTCGAAGACCCGCACATAAGAACCCGTGCTGGCGGTGTCGAGGTTGATCCAGGCAGAGACCGTAGTGCTGGTCAGCGTGCTGACCAGGCTTCCGATGGGCAGCTCCACATAGTCGTTGACCCCGTCCAGGGCCAGGGCCTTGCCCAGACCCGCCTTGGAGTCCCCAAAGGTCGGCTCGTTCATGAGCGTCCCGTTGTAGCCCTTGCCTGCTGCGTCCTTGGCATCCCCCTCAAAGGCATAGTAGGCAGCCAAGGCCCCGGTCCCAGGATCGGTCGGCACGGCCACAGCAGGGGCCTGCCTGTACAGCCGGATGTCGTCCACGTACAGCACGCCCTGGCCGGTCCCTGAGACCCCGATCGTCAGGCTGCTGACCGCCTGGACCGACAGGCCGGACAGGTCCACGTTCCACTGGTTCCACAGGCCTGTGGTCAGGGCTGCGGCGTTGCCGTTGTAGGAGACCTTGGTCCCATTGATCTTGACGTAGACCTGGCCGGCCCCATTGGCCAAGTCGCCCTGGAAGAACAGGACCAGGGTCTGGATCCCGCCCACGGTCCAATCCTGGGCAGGGCTCAAGGTCAGGACCGCCTCAGACACGCCCGATCCGCTGGTGTTGTCATAGAAGAGGGGCATGGCCTGGGAGCCCGAGTGCACGTGGGTCCGATCTGCGTAGGGCGGGTTGTTGTTGCCCACGGCCGAGCCGGTGCCGTTGCCGCTGTAGGCACTGACGCCGCAGTCTGGATTCTCGCTGTTGCCGGCCCCGCCTTTCCATGCGTAGTAGACCCGGTTGCACTGGTCGTTGTAGGACTCGAAGTTGTCCACGACCTTGTAGACCGATGTGGAGAGGCTCCAGAGGTCGCCCTCCCAGGAAGCGGGCGTGGCCGCGTCGTTGACCTCGTTGACCCTCCAGTAGTACGTCTGGCCGTACTCCGCGCCCAGGGAGGCCAAGGCCACCCGGTGGTCCGTCACGGTGGTGGCCAGGACCAGGGCGTTGGGGTCTGTGCCCAGGTAGACCTCATGCCGAACTGCGTCCCGTCCGGGTCGCCAGTTCAGGGTCGTGCCGACGTCCACGCCCGTGGCAGCGTTGGCCGGCTCAGGCCCACGGGCCTGCGTCGGGCCGGAGAAGAACCGGACCTCGCTGAGGCTGCACTGCGTGCCCCCGCCCCAGGTGCTCAGGCAGGTCAACTTCACGTACTTGGCCACTGCGCCGCCTAGATCCACGACCGTGTTGTACACATAGTCGTCCAGACCGGTCGCCTGGGCGAACTCCGGGACATTGGGGATTGCCGTCCAGGTGTTCGCGTCCGTGGAGACCTCGACCTGCACCTGCCTGGCGCCGAAACCCAGAATCTCCTCAATGGCCTGGTTGGAGTTCCAGACCCACATCTGGTCCAGCTTGCAGACCCGGTCGAACTCGTACTGGATCCAGGTCGGCTGGGGGCCGGTCTTGCTGCTGACCCACATGTCCGTGATCACATCGGAGTGTTGGTCGCTGGCGTTCAGGCCGGAGCCATTGATCGTTTTGTTGGGCTCGGTGTCGTCGTTGTAGGAACTGGAGGCCGTGGCGAGCATAGGCGTGACCGGGTAGGAATAGGGCTCTGCAGTCAAGCTCCAAACCTTGCCCTTGAAGATGGTCCCGCCGGCGGAGGGGTCATTGACCTCATCCACGCGCCAGTAGTAGGTCTGGCCGAAGTCCAAGAGACCGGCCGGATCGAAGTCCGCGGCTGTCTGGCCCTGGCTGGCGAGCACACCGGCCGGTGCGCCCCGGGTGGCGGTGTTGACGTCGTCGAAGGAGGCGCCGAGGTACACGTCATGGGCTGCCGCGTACTGGCCCGGGGTCCAACTGAGGATGGCATCTTGCGGCACGTCGGTGGCCTCGTCCGCCGGGTACGGCTTGGTGGCCGCCTGCGGGCTATAGGTCGAGAACCTGAAGGTGGCCCTTGCCCGCTGGTCGTCGGTAGAGACCGGGTCAATCCGGAACCCGATCGTGGTGCCGGGGGTCCCGTGTATCAGGTATCGGCCCGGGAAGTTCTGCGACTCAAACGACACGCAGGTGGGGTCCGCCAAGCCGGGCCGCGGGGTGAAGCTGGCGTCGCCCATAAACAAGGCGTCCGTGGCAGCAGGGTCCGCGTAGAGAATGTAGTTCCTGTGCCGCATGTAGTGGTTCGACAAGGCCGTAGGCATGAACGAGACGGTCCCTGTACCTGCGAGCCCGGGGACGAAGTTCCACAGACCTTGGGGAGTCTCACTCCCAGCCTGAACCAGTCGAACACTCCGCGTGGTATCCCTGCACACCAGGAAGTAACCCGGCATGTCGTAGGCCTCCAGCGAGGTGGTCCGCGTGGGGATGACCTGCCCGTAGACCAGTCCTGCCAGGAGTGGCGTGAGGACAATGATCGAGATGAGTTTCTTGCACATGGCGGTACTCCTTTCAGAAGAGTCGTTCAGTTAGTCCGACAGACGATCCAGTAGTGCGCATCTTCATCTATCCAGCCCGACCTTGGTCCCTATGGAAACGGCCAGACCAGCGGCCTGCGCATATACATCGGTCAGAATCGCCGGAAGTGAAATAGAAAGCGTAAGAGACAGTTGCGATTCTCGGACCCCTCAGGCTGGGGAGCGCAGGGGCGCAGGGTCTGACCACGTCGTTTCTACCGGCCCGACGGGGTGCCTCTTGCAGATATGATTCGCGTGTAGATCTTTTGGAGGCCATGCCTTACGATTCCATCAGGCACGATTGCGCGTATCGGACTCCCCAGCCACGTGCACGAGGGAGCACTCACCTTGCGCTGCGTGCCCCTCGTTGTCTTGAGGATCCAGGCCAGGTCCGGGGGCATGGCCGCCCCGCCGGTGTACTGACCACGTCCACTTCGTTCTCAGTTGTTGGCGATGAGAATCGCGTCCAGGGGCACGCCTGCCTCCCGGTGAGCCACCTCCAGGGTGTGGGTTCCGGCAGGGAGCGTGAAGGTCACCTGCACAGACTCATGTTCGTCGTCGATCACCGGCCCCCAATGCCAATCTCCGGCACCGCTCTGGCCGGCCATGCCGTTGAACCTGACCCAGCCCGGATGGGCCGCGTTGCCCGTCGGATCGATCGTGGCACCCTGGATCCGAACCCAGAGCGAGTCGTTGCTGTAGCCTGCCAAGGGGCCGATCCGGAACCAGAGCCTGTAGTCGCCTCCGGCCACAGTGAAGCTGTAGGTCAGTACACCGACTGTGGGTCCGTCCGTGCTGTTTGCAGCGGTCGTGGGCGTGGTGACGTACCTGCCGCCCGAGACCAGGGGGTCATCCGTGAGGACCCACGGCTCGGGCACCGCCGGCGTGGCCGACTCGGTCTCGATGTACACCTGCTCGGTCGCTGCGGCAGGGGCCTGTCTGTACAGCCGGATGTCGTCCACGTACAGGACGCCCTGGCCGGTCCCGGAGACCCCAACCGTCAGGCTGCTGACCGCTTGGACCGACAGGCTGGATAGGTCCACGTTCCACTGGTTCCACAGATCCGTCTGGAGGGCGCTGGCGCTGTAAGAGATCTTGGCCCCGTTGATCTTGAGGTAGACCTGGCCGGCCCCATTGGCCAAGTCGCCCCTGAAGAACAGGACCAGGGTCCGGAGGCCGGCTGCGGTCCAGTCCTGGGCCGGGGTGAAGGTCAAGACCGCCTCGGACACGCCCGATCCGCTGGTGTTGTCATAGAAGAAGGGCATGGCCTGGGCGCCCGAGTGCACGTTCGTCCGCTCCGCGTAGGGCGGGTCGTTGTTGCCCACCGCTGAGCCGGTGCCATTGCCGCTGTAGGCACTGACACCGCAGTCTGCGTTCTCGCTGTTGCCGGCCCCGCCCTTCCAGGCATAGTACACGCGGTTGCACTGGTCGTTGTAGGACTCGAAGTTGTCCACGACCCTGTAGACCTGGGTCGAGAGGCTCCAGACGTCGCCCTCCCAGGATTGCGGTAGGGCGGCGTCGTTGACCTCATCGACCCTCAAGGAGTACGTCTGGCCGTACTCTACGCCGAGGGAGGATAGGGTGACCTGGTCTTCGGTCACGGTCTGGGCCAGGACCAGGGCGTTGGGGTCTGTGCCGAAGTACACCTCATGCCGGGCCGCCTGCCTGCCCGGACGCCAGGTGAGCAGGGCGTCCGGCTGGACATCGGTGGCCCCAGAGGCCGGCTTGGGCTCCCTGGCCCGCATCGGGACCTCGAAGAACCGGACCTCGCTCAGGCTGTAGATCTCGCCCCCGCCCCAGGTGCTCAGGCAGGTCAGCCTCACGCACCGGGCCACTGCGCCGCCCAGGTCCACGGTGGTGTTGTGGACGTAGGTGTCCAGGCCGGTCGCCTGGCTGAACTCGGGCACATTGGGGACCTCTGTCCAGGTGGTCCCGTCCGTGGAGACCTCGACCTTGGCCTGCTTGACGCCGTACCCGAGGAGGTCCTCCACGGCCTGGTTGGAGTTCCAGACCCACATCCGGTCGAGCTTGCGGACCCGGTCGAACTCGTACTGGATCCAGGTGGGCTGTGGGCCGGTCGTGCTGCTGACCCACATGTCGGT
>JAGOQT010000236.1 GCA_018007255.1 Phycisphaerae bacterium
GCGCCGAGGGCGGCGACCTTTTCGAGATAGGCACGGCGCGAGGAGTCATCGCGCATCTCCGAGGAGTTCACCCACACCAGAGATGCGACGCCCTGGGTCTTCGCGTAATCGATCACCTCCTTGAGGCACTGCCACTGGTCCTTGTCGGCCGTGCGCCAGCGACGCCAGCCGTCGTCGATCAGGTAGTATTCGAAGCCGAGCGTCTTCGCCGCATCGACCCAGGCCTTCTGGTCGTCCAGCCTGGGCGCGCCGATGGCCCACCACTGCCACAGGGACCGGCCGGGCTTGATCCAGTCGGCGTTGGCCAGCTCCTGAGACGGCGGCGGACAGAGGTTGGTCACCATGTCGCTGTTGACCAGGGCGTTGAGTCCCTCGGCGATGATCGCCACACGCCAGGGCGTGACGATCGTGCCCTGTTGGCTCCAGCCCTCGGACGACGCCGGGAATACAGCCTTGAGGAGATCACCGTCGCGCATGAGGCCCATGTCCGGGAACGAATCGTTGTTGGCCTCCGTGAGGGCCACGTAGAGATTCTCGCCAATCTTGAAGGTCACAGGAGGCGCCAGCGTGCTGCGATCTGGGATGTCGTCGAGCGTCCCGGATCGACAGGGTTGTTCATAGCTGGGGTCATACCGGGCCCACCACGCCTTCGAATCGAGAGACAAGGCAAATGAGGTCGCCTCGCCGGCGATGGCGTGCGAGTTGGCGTCGAGCGGGACGCGGATGCGCACGGCCGCCCCATCGTCGAAGGCACGCACCTCCAAGTCGTACTTCATCCCACCGGCGTACTCAATCGGGATCACGGCTTCGTTGCATCGATTGACGGCCGTGGAGTGATTGCCCCAGGTGGGGTATCGTTCATCGATGGCACGGGTGCGGGGTTCTCCGAACGTCACGGACCGGCCGAGGTTGCGATCGTCCACCGTCAGGCCCAGTGGAGCGGGGGCGAGAACCACTTGACCCTGGCGCTGAACCGACCAGGTGACCTGACCGGCGGGATCGGTCCGAATGTCCACCTCGATCTTGCCGTCCGGACTGGAGACCGCCACGGGCGCGGCATAGGGCACAGGGGTCAACGCCGAACCCGTGATCTTCAGCGCGGCGGTGTACTCCGACACCCTCTGCTCGGGCAAGGTGACTGTCAGACCGTCAGCAGTCTGCTGCCACTCGATCTTCCCATCGGTTCCCAACAGAGAAACCTCTTCGATACGATTGATGTCCGAGCCCGCGGGTTTGGCCAAGGACCGGATCGTGATCTTGCGGTCTTCGGGCCAGCCGAGCGTGAAAGCATACAAATCGCCACCCTTGGTCGTGAACCGGATTTCCTTTGCATTGTATCGGTAATTCTCCTCGAACCTTCGGTTTCGAGTGGGCTTGATATAGCTCTCGCCATAGACCAGCCAGGGGCGAGTGCCGTGAATGGCCTCGCCGTGGACGGCGTTCCACTGGGCGAGTTCTTCCAGCATCTGCTCGACTTCAGGATCGAGCGAGCCGTCCGGACGCTGCACGACGTTGAGCAGGAGGTTTCCGTTCTTGCTGACGTTGTCCACCAGCATGTAGATGACCCAGCTCACCGGGCGGAACTTCCAATTCCGGTTGTAGTACCAGTCCCCGATAGAGGTGTCGGTCTGCCAGGGATACGGATCAATCCCCGCCATGACGCCGCGTTCGAGGTCCTGGACCCAGCGGCCTTGCGATCTCTGCTTGCACGCGTACACGGTCCGCGCCTGACCGTGGTTGCGGGCTGCGCTGTCGTTGTAGAGATGGGCGATCATGCTGTAACCGACCCTGTTTCCGAAGGGGACCCCGCCATCCGTGTAGAGCAGGTCGGGATGGTAGCGGTCCACCAGTTCCTTGATCTCATCGTACCACTGCTGCTGCCATCGCGGGTTCCTGGAGTACCATCCTCTGTCATTCGGCTCAGCGGGGAAATGGTAGAGGTCCTGGTATTCCGGGTTCGTGCCATCATAAGGCACGCCGGCCATTGGCCCGGTCCGGTCGGACCCGTGCGAGTCCTGGAACCAGGTGAAGCTCGCGCCCAGATGCTCGGAGACGCCGAACTTGAGGCCGTGCTTCTTGGCGGCTTTCTGCCATTCGCCCACCACGTCGCGGTGCGGCCCCATCTGCACGGAGTTCCAGCGATGCAGCTTGGAGTCCCACAGGAAGAAGTTGTCGTGATGCGACCCCATGCTGACGAAGTACTTCGCGCCCGCCTTCTTGTAGAGCTTCATCAGGCGATCGGGGTCCCACTTCTCCGCCTTCCAGAGGGGGATGATGTCCTTGTAGCCGTGTTCGGACGGATGGCCCCAGCGCTGGAGATGATCGTTGTAGTCAGGCTGGCCCTGCTGGTACATCTTCTTGGCATACCAATCGCCCATCATGGGCACCGCCTGGGGTCCCCAATGTGCCCAGATCCCAAACTTCGCATCACGAAACCAGTCTGGATACTGATACTGCTCGAGCGATTCGGCCCCCGGTTGGAACGGCCCTTCGGCGATGGGAAGATCCAGGTCGTTGGGGGAGGTGACTTTGCCCCATCGCTCAGCCCGCGACGACAGCGAGGCGGTCGAGCACCCTATGATCGCGACGAGACATCCTACGCAACCCACTCGGGCGATGGAAATCGGCCGCCTGCTTGTATTCATCCTACGCTTCATGCCAAGCTCCTTCTGAGGGACTTGTTGTAGTCGTTCGCGATCAGTGGCGGAGTAGGGAGACCCCGTCCCATGCGCGCGCCCAGATCGATTTGAGAATCGCCCGTGTGCTCGTCGAAGTCGATGACCCAGTCGTTGTAGATGTCCTTGTAGCCATACTCCGGCGGATGGCCGAAGGTCCTGACGTGGTCATTGTACTGCCTGTTGCTCTCTATGTACATGCCGCGCGCATACCAGTCGCCCTGCTCTGGCATGGACTGCGGGTCCCAGTGGGCCCACGTGCACCGATGCATACCGGATGGCCAGTCTGCCCGCCGCCGACAGGCCGGAGAACTGGATGCCTTGGCCCGGCTCGGCCAGACCGACCAGATACCCTCCGGAGACCGCACCATCGGCCACCTTTGACGCCCCACCGACGCATTCAGCCGACTCCGCCTCGAGCGTGCGATTCTGGGCATCGCGGGCGGACGTGGAAGAGGCAAGGAGTACACAGGATAGGATCGGACAGACTCGGATGCTGGGGATGCGCTTCACCATGCATACTCATACGAAGGATCGCCCAAAGGGCTCTGGGACAGGCTGAACCCGCCGCCCATGGCAGGTCCATGCAACGGGCGGCGGGCCAGTCCCATCCTGTATCCATCGTCGAGCACTACCGATCGCCAGCCAGGTAGCGAGCCTCGGCCTCGGACAACGCACGATTGTAGATCCGGATGTCATCCAGCATGCCGGTGAAGAACGCCTCCGGGCCCGTGTTACCGCCCACGGCGCGGGCACCGATGTAGGTGTTGTGAGTCGTCGCCGCGACCTTGGCGCCGGTGTTGGTCGTGACCACCGTATCGGGGGTTCCATTGACATAGATCGTCTTGGTGTTCGCGGCCTGCTCATAGACGCACGTAATGTGAATCCACTCGTTCAGAGGCGGAGTCAGCACGCTGGCCGTGTCGTCTTGGCCGACGCCGCGAGTCGTGAAGCACAGGCTGGTGCTGCTGTGACGGCGCACCTGCCAGCCGACGTTGCTTTCGCCGCGATTGCCTACCATGACATGGTTCCAGGCGGTCCCCCAGTCTCCGATACTGGCCCAGAGTGAGATGCCCAAGCTGCCCGCCGGGTTGAACGCGGCCTTGTTGCCCAGGTCTACGCAGTCCGAAACCCCGTTCAATCCCAGAGCCGTTCCCAGGCCGGCCAGGCTCGTCCCATAGGTCGGAGCGCCGACCAGCGTGCCGTTGTTGCCGTTGCCCGATCCGTCCTGGACACTGCCTTCCATCGAGTACCAGGCGACCAGTCCGGTCTGGCCCGGATCGCTCGGGACGACCACCGCAGGGGCCTCTCTGTACAGCCGGATGTCGTCCACGTACAGGACGCCCTTGCCGGTCCCGGAGACCCCGACCGTCAGGCTGCTGACGGCCTGGACGGACAGGGAGGACAGGTCCACGTTCCACTGGTTCCACAGGCCCGTGGTCAGGGCTGCGGCGTTGCCGGTGTAGGAGACCTTGGTCCCGTTGATCTTGACGTAGACCTGGCCGGCGCCATTGGCCAAGTCGCCCTTGAAGAACAGGACCAGGGTCTTGAGGCCGCCTGCGGTCCAGTCTTGGGCCGGGCTGAAGGTCAAGACCGCCTCGGACACGCCCGACCCGCTGGTGTTGTCATAGGAGAAGGGCATGGCCTGGGCGCCGGAGTGCACATGGGTCCGCTCTGCATAAGGCGGATCGTCATTGCCGACTATCGAGCCTGTGCCGTTGCCGCCATAGGCACTCTGTCCACAGTCCGCATTCTCGCTGTTGCCGGCCCCGCCCTTCCAGGCATAGTACACACGGTTGCACTGGTCGTTGTAGGCCTCGAAGTCGTCCACGACCTTGTAGGTCGGGGTCGAGAGGGTCCAGACATCGCCCTCCCAGGACTGCGGCAGGGCCGCGTCGTTGACCTCGTTGACCCGCCAGTAGTAGGTCTGGCCATACTGGCCGCCCAGGGCGGTCAAGGCCACCTGGTGGTCTGTGACGGTCTGGGCCAGGACCAGGGCGTTGGGGTCTGTGCCGAGGTACACCTCATGCCGGGCCGCCTCCCTTCCAGGTCGCCAGTTCAGTGTCGCGTCGACGTCCACCCCCGTCGCAGCGTTGGTCGGCTCAGGCCCACGGGCACGCGTCGGGGCCTCGAAGAACCGGACCTCGCTCAGGCTGTAGATCTCGCCCCCGCCCCAGGTGCTCAGGCAGGTCAGTCTCACGTACTGGGCTACTGCGCCGCCCAGATCCACGGTGGTGTTGTGCACATAGTCGATCTGGCCGGTCGCCTGGGCGAACTCGGGGACATTGGGGACCTCTGTCCAGGTGGTCCCGTCCGTGGAGACCTCGACCCGGGCCTGCTTGACGCCGTACCCCACGATCTCCTCCACGGCCTGGTTGGAGTTCCAGACCCACATCTGGTCGAGCTTGCGGACCCGGTCGAATTCGTACTGGATCCAGGTCGGCTGGGGGCCGGTCTTGCTACTGACCCACATGTCGGTGATGGCGATCGAGTGCTGGTCGCTGGCATTCAGACCGGAGCGGTTGATGGTCTTGGTCGGTCCCATGGAGGAACCCATGGAGCTGGAGGCCGTGGCCGCCGTGGGCGTGATCGGATAGGAGTAGGGCTCCACGGTGAAGCTCCAGACCTGGCCCTTGTAGGTACCCGGCTTGTCCGGGGCATTGACCTCGTCGACCCGCCAGTAGTAGGTTGTGCCGAACTCGAGGTGGCCCGCGTTGTACGTGGTATCGCTCTGGTCCTTGCTGACCAGTACGATGCCCGGAGCCGTCCTGCTTGCATTGTCCACGTCCTCAAAGGTCGTCCCGAGATACACGTCGTGCGTGCTGGCAAACGGCCCCGGCGTCCAGCTCAGGGGTGCATCTCTCAGGACATCGGTCTCGCCATCTTCAGGACGTGGGAGACGGGCTAACACGGGGGCGGGAGCATCTTCGGTAATGACGATTTGATCCATCAAGATGTCGATACCGGGGTTCTCCGATTGGATATAAGCGGTCGCATAGCCTGTAGTCAACTCGTTCGCGAAGGTGCCGGACATCGCACCGGACAGAAGGGTGATCGAATCGCCTTCAATGGTCAGCGAGTAACTTGTGGAAGTGATGTCCAGAGTCACATCCAGAACGGGTGTAAGGTTCCGTGCTCCGGGATACCAGTTCAGCGTATCAAAGCTCCAGGTCGCCAACACGGTTTTGCCGTCGGTGCTGGATTCGTAGAACAGAACGGAGGTCCCATCCCATCCGCCGGCACCGGTCGGTGTCGTGAGAGCCGTGTTTTCAAACTGAATCCAGAAACCGGTCGGCAGCCCTTGGTCGTAGTCCCAAGCTGCATCCCCGTCCTTGACACCTACACAATCCCGAGCCGTAGTTCCACTGCTTGTATTGCCCACGGCAAAGCTGACATCCCGAAACTCAAAGCGAGAGATCCCGGGCCCGATGCCGGCGCCGTCTTTGGAGGTCATCGATGCTCTAGACCCGCCGTGAACCGGGCCATTAAGGGTCACTCTTGAGTTCGCTTCCGTGACGTTTCCACTCCATCCGATGTCCCAGGAATTGAATCCTGTACCGATCCCTGTGGTGTTGGTCCCGATCACACCATCATCAAAGTGATCGTCTACAATGACATCCCCCAAGACCGCAGGAGACAACATGGCCACGAATGCCAAGACCAACCGTCTTTTCCACATGATGACCTCCTTCGAAGAACAGATATCATAGTCGCGCCGCCTTGGCCACCCAGAGCGGTCATCGACGTCCATTCGATTCCACTGAACGACCCGTACCTCCAAGCGAGGTCCGGCGAAGAAGCCCCAGTCAAAGTCTGCCCCTCTGCTCCCATCCGTAGTGACTGGCGAC
>JAGOQT010000235.1 GCA_018007255.1 Phycisphaerae bacterium
GCCCCAGTCATTGGAGACTCTCTCAGGGGTACTGGAGAGCCAGAAGGTCCCTGAGGCATCCGCGCGAAACCGCTCTCTTGCGTAGAGTATGGCGGAGTACTCCCCCTCGGTGCCCCCCTCCCTGGCCTCGCCGATCTCTGCGTAGCCGGGCACGGCCTGCTCGATTTGGTCCAGCTGGAATCGCAGGGCCTCCTGCAGGCCGATCACGTCCGCGCCGGCCTGGCGAATGACCTCGAACAGGAGGTCCTTGCGCTGTGCCCAATGGTCCGGCCCGTCATCGGCCGTGCCGTACCGGATGTTGAAGGTCATGACCCGCACCTCCAGGGGCTCTGCTGCAGCCCTGTCTGAGATCCAGGCAGAGGCGATCAAGCCCGCGACCAGGCCGCACCTTCTCAGATTGATCATGCTCCTGACCCTAACCCGGCACTGAAAATCCGGCGGCCTTACAGGGGCTTGCCGCACTCCTGGCAGAACTTGGAATCCTCCTCGTTCAACCTGCCGCATGCACGACACTTGATCATGACGACCTTGTCAGGGGCCCGCGGTCCGCTGCTGCCCAGGTGGATGTCCGCCTCGTCCAGGGCGTCCTTGAGCATGCCGCCGCCCATGCGAGAGAAGGGCTCCAGGTCCTCGCGGGCCTTGTCCGGGTTCAGGATCAGCCCTGACCCGGCCGCACCCCTGGCCCCAATACCCATGACAATGCCGCCCACCACGAGCAAGGCCATGCCGCCGAACGCCATGGCAGCCCCGGACTTGGCTCTGCCCTCGAAGTTGTTGAAATCCCCGAAATGGGCAATGAAGCTGACGAAGGTCGAGGCAAACAACAGCCCGCCCACGATCATCAGACCCATGCCCACATAGTAGGCGGTCTTCCTCCCTTCAGATATCTTCCTTCCCATAAGGTGCTCCTGTCAGTGCCTACGGTCAGCCCAAGCCCGATTCGTTATCACTCTATTCCATAGACGTAGACGCACGACGGTCCAGGGAATTGAAACGCAGTGGCCCGTTTCATGAGGGGCACAACGATGCTGGCGGAAAGCGAGGGCAGCTTCGGTATTACAGACCACGAACTTGACGTCGTGACTCGCTCACACCACAATGACGACCGTGGCATGCGCGATCGAGACACACGCCCTGACCCGCTGCTTTGGAGACCTCCGTGCAGTAGATGGCCTTGACCTGAAGGTCCCAAGGGGCTGTTTCTACGGGTTCCTTGGGCCTAACGGGGCAGGCAAGTCCACCACGATCAAGATGCTCACCGGCCTGTTGGCCCCAACCAGCGGCACCATGCAGGTCCTGGACCAGGACCTCAGCGACACCCATGCAGCCATCGAGATCAGGCGACAGATCGGCGTAGTGCCGGAGGACCTGGCCCTGTTCGACAACCTGACTGCAAGGGAGTATCTGACCTTCATAGGCCGGATGGTCCGATTGCCCCCTCAGACCGTTCAGGATCGGTCCCAGCAACTCCTGGCCATGATGGACCTGGACAAGGAGGACCGCAAGCTCTGCGTGGAGTTCAGCCACGGCATGAAGAAGAAGCTCAGTCTGGCCGCGGCCCTGATCCCCGATCCCGATGTGCTGTTCCTGGACGAACCGTTTGAGGGCGTGGATGCCGTCTCGTCCCGTGTCCTGAAAGACACCCTGACGCGATGCGTCAAACGCGGCGCAACGGTGTTTCTGACCTCCCACGTCCTGGAGATCGTGGAGAGGCTCTGCACGCATGTGGGGATCATCGCCCAAGGCAGGCTGGTGTGTCAGACCACGATGGACCAGGTCCGACAGGCCGGCTCGCTGGAGGCCCTTTTCATCCAGGCCGTGGGCGGCCAGGAGAAGGTCGAGCGCCAGGCCCTGACCTGGCTGGAGGGCTAAATGGTCTCGGGCCAGATGTGGACCATCCTCTGGCTTCGGTGGCGACTGACCGTGAACCAGTTGCGCAGGGGCGGGACCCTAAACGCCCTGTTGGCCGCGGTCCTGGGTGTCGCCGCCCTGGCCCTCGCGATCGGCGGAGTGGTGACAGGGGTGTGGGCCGGCGCATGGGGCCTGGTCAAGGCCCGACCATTTGACCTTCTCGTGATCTACGACCTGCTTGTGGGTCTGTTTCTCTTCCTGTGGATGATCTCCCTAGTCACTGAGATCCAGCGATCTGAGACGATCTCCATCGGCAGGCTCCTGCATCTGCCTGTGTCCCTGCGAGGGGTCTTTGTGGTCAACTACCTCGCCTCCTATCTAACCCTGAGCGTCATCCTGCTGGGACCCGCTATGCTGGGCCTAGCCGTGGGCCTGGCCATCCGGTACGGGTCGGTCATGCTGGGCCTGATACCCCTGGTGCTTGCCTTTGTCTTCATGATCACGGCATGGACCTACTGTCTCCGAGGCTGGCTGGTGTCCCTGATGTCCAACCCAAGACGTCGCAGGGCAGTGATCGCCTATGTCACCATGGGATTCGTCCTCCTGGCCCAGGCCCCCAACCTCGTCAGCACCTTCGTGCGCCATACCCGCAAGCGTGGATCGGACAGCCCCCCGACCGTCAGTGTGGCGCGCAGGCCAGGCCTGCCGAACACGGTCCGTGTCCTGCACCAAGTCCTGCCGATCGGATGGGTAGGATACGGTGCCATGCACGCGGCCGCAGGCCGTGCTTCGCCAGCCCTGTTGGGCACCGTAGGAGGGTTGGCGATCGGGGCACTGGGTCTGCACAGGGCCTACAGGTCCACGGTCCGGTTCTATCGGGGCGAGCACGCGGCACGCCAGGGCCGGGGCAAGTCCAAGCCAGAGAAGACCACAGCCCCGGTCCAGGGTCTTGTCGGACGGCGCCTCCCGGGCGTGCCGCAGCAGGCCTGCGATCTGGCCCAGGTCTTCTTCCGGTGCCTGGCCAGGGCCCCGGAGATCAAGATGGCGCTGGTGACCAACATCATCATCCTGCTGGTGGCATGCGCTGGGATCACCATGCGCAGGTCGGGCCCTCCCAGCGAGGTCATTCGGCCCTTCATCGCCACTGGGGCCGTGGCGTTCGCCTTCTTCGGCATTCTCCAACTGATGTTCAATCTATTTGGCTGCGACCGAGAGGGATTCCGGTGCCTGGTCCTGTCACCCGTACCCAGGCGCCTGATCCTCCTGGGCAAGAACCTGGCGCTGTTGCCGGTCGTCCTGGGCATCGGCCTGGCCCTCCTGGCTGCAGCCGCCATCCTCTACAGGATTGCCCTGCTGACGGTCCTGGCAGCAGTCATGCAGGCAGTGGCCGCGTTCTTGCTGCTCAGCACGATCGGCAATGCCATGTCATCCCTGGTGCCCTTTCGCGTGGCACCCGGCTCCCTGAAGCCCACTAAGACCCGGACCACCACGACCGTCATGATCGTCCTGTCGCACCTCCTGGTGCTTCCTCTGGCCATGGTCCCCTTGTTCCTGGGGCCGGTCTTGGGCTGGTGGCTCGCAGGCGGCGCGTCGGTACCTGCGCAACTGGTCAACCTGGCCGTGTCCGCAGCCCTGCTAGTGGGGCTGGCCTTGGCCTACTGGGCCAGCCTGGCTCCACTCGGCAAACTCCTCGCAAGGAGGGAGAAGGAGATCCTCCGGGTCGTCACCCAGGAGGTGGAGTAGCGAGGAGAACGGAGACAGAAGTCAGGAGACAGGAGGTTGATCCCTGAGTGTCTTCAACTCCTCCATCATGGAAGCCATGGAGTCCAGTTCTACAACCCGGCCGCCCCGGGCCGTGGCCCAGGCCTCGAGACAGAGGTCCACAGAGCCCGTGTTGACGCCCTCAGGCATCCCGGAACAGGATTCTAGGATGCCTCCCATGGCCGCGGGAATCACGATGTCCCCAAGCTGCATCCGCAAGGCAGCCCTGAAACGGGGCTCCTTGTAGGCGGTGAATCGGACCTGCACATCCGGTACGACCGCCTCAGCCAGGCGGCGGAGGAGGTCCTCTACGCAGCGGAGCTCCGTTCGGCCTTCGTCCAACCACCAGAGATACAGGGCATCGCTCAGACGGCCGTCCTTGAACATCCCCTTCAGCCCATCCGGTTGGTGCGTCGCCTCCAACATGACCTGTGCAGCCGTAGAGAAGGAGCCGTCCTCCCTCTGGATCAGCCATGCCCGTCTTGTGGAGATGTAGGCCCCTGGCCTGCCCTCGTTGAAACCAGGAGGAAGTCCTATCGGAAGCTGGCCCTTGAACATGGTCTTAGCTGCCTCTGAGACGTCAGGCTGCCAGGCCTTGAACTGAGGCAGGGCCTCCCGAATCGCCCGTGACACCTGGGCCACGGGGTGTCCCGGATCCGCGGCCTTGGGAGAAGGCCCCAGCCATCGGGCCATCAACCCCGGGAGCATCCCCTCGATCCGTTCGAATTGGGCCGGATGGGCCTCTCGTCTCTTCTGCATGCGCCACTGCCAGAACTGATGGAATGCAGCGTGCAACTCTTGTGGAAGAGGACGCACCTTCCCCGCCTCTCGCATGGCCTCCAACAGGACATCGGAATCCGGTTCCGGCTGCTGACTGAGCAGGTCTCGCAGCCTCTGCATCACTCGTTCCTGATCCGGGTCCATGGGTCTGCTCCCTTCCAGGATCGCCGTTGCCACATCTTTCAGACGTCGGCGGGGCCTCTGTATCGGGCCACTCTTGAAGCCCTCCACCTTTGTGCCGGGCCTTCGCAGCCTTTGCCCTCCGGGCAGACCGTATCACGATCGTGCGGAGCCAGGGCCCGAATCTGGCCGGATCATTGAGATCTGCAAGGCCCTGCAAGGCCAAGTAGAAGCCATCAGAGGCCGCGTCCTCTGCCAGGGAGAGGTCTCCGGTCACGCCATAGGCGGCGGCCCTGGCCGCTCGCCAGTACCGCCTGTACAGTCCTGCCACTGCAGACCTGTCACCCTTCTTGGCCTGCTGCACCCAGTCGTGATCTGTAGGATCTGCTATACACCTACCATGTGGCGCGGGGCAGGCAAGAGGTTCGGTCTTTCTGTGAGCCCATCTGCGAGACTATGGCTGCCCGCCTTCGGTCCGATCCCTAGGCGTCTGTAATCGCTCCAGTTCGGCCCACAGCGGTGCCTGTGCCTCGGGAGCCTGCTCCGACAAGGGCCAGGGAGGATGCCTGGGCCCACTCGGGTCGAGCAGCCGAATCCGGGCACGCTGGCGATGCCCAAGCCCGCCCTATCCCAGCAATGCATCCTCTGCGGCCTTGGTCCAGAGGCCGTCCTGGAGCCTCGCGGCCGCAGCAGGATGGGTCTGGGGCAGCGTACCCAGGGGGGTCAGGGGCATGTCCGCCAGGCTGGGGTACACGATGATCTTGCCGGACAAGAGCCGGTTCTCCACTGCCCTGATCCCGTCGATCGCGCCTGCCATCCCAGAGACCGCGTCCACGGATACGTTGGTGTCCAGTTGGCCGCAGGTGACCTTGTTGAGCACAATCTGCATGTCGATCAGGCGGGACCCGCTGGTCCCGAACATGTAGCACCGGTTGGCGATGTACCGGTCCAGGTCCAGGTCCTGCCGGACCTCCGAGGGGATCCCTGCAAAGACGTTGATCAGGGCCCCATCCGCGCTGAGCCGGACCGCCTGTTCGACCATGGCCCCCATGGGGACCATGATGGCGAAGTAACTGGAGGTCCCCTGCAGGGGCCGGGCCTTGGTGTCGATCAGGTCCAGGTCCACACGGTTCCTCCGGGCCAGGGGCATGGCCTTGGCTGCCAGGGTACCCAGGCGAGCGGCATCCACGTCCGTCCCGACCACGGACACACCCTTCTTGCCCGCGCAGAGCAGACGAATCACGTGCATCTGACCCATGGGACCCGCTGCCCCGAACACCACGGCCCGCTCCCCGTCGCGGATCTCGCCGTCGGACGGGATGACCCCGTAGCTCGCGGAGGCATCCGGACCCGTGGTGCCGATCCACCGTGTCAGGCCATAGTGCACCCGGCCCACCCCTACGGACACAGGCCGGCCGATCCGCCTGCCTCCCAACACGATGTTGATGACCCCGCTGGGCGCAAGCCTGTTGTTGAGTGCCTCAATGGTCTGCCTGTCCGCCCCGAAGTACACGATGTCGTCAAAGGCCTGGCCGGCCAGGCGATCAAGCCCTTGCACGGCCCGGACCTGCACGCCCACACCCCTGACGGACTCCAACTGGCTCGGCTCCGCACAGCAGGCAGTCACCGACCCGGGCCCGCCCTTGGGGTCCAGGCCCCCTGGGAGACCCGCCGCCTTGTGTCCGGCCTCGGCCACGACCAGGAGCCGGCCGCCCGCCAGGATGCGGTTGCGGTCTGCAGTGGCATAGGAGCTCTCCACGCAGGCCCAAGGCTCGACTAGGGCCACCGCAGATGCGCTGAGGCCGTCCGCAACGGGGATCAGGAACCCCTCGCCCGTTTGGGGGTCCACGATCACCCGCTCGTCCATGAGCACATATTGCTGGAGCCCGCCCTCGAAGTTGTAGCCGAACGCGGCATTGGACTTGACTGTGGGCAGCCACCTGTAGTCGGTCTCCACCAGGACACGCTGGCCTGCCGTGTAAAGACGGACCTTGTTGCCCACGGCCACGAT
>JAGOQT010000237.1 GCA_018007255.1 Phycisphaerae bacterium
ACGAGGGCACCCTCACAGTGAGCCAGGCCATTGCAGCGGTCAGTCTCGGTCCGAACACCACCCCACCCTGATCCCGCGCAGACACTGCCGGGCACACGGGGTCCCAGGCAGGGATCTGCGATCTGACTCCGCCAAGACGGACGTTGGCCGACTCCACGCAGGGCAGGGACCGATCCGCCGGGTCATGGGGCCCCGGCTGCGTTGACAAGGACCACGTACATTGCGCAGGCCGTGGGACCGGGGCCCTCGGTGTTGGGGCCGAGGGTCAGGCCTTCGTCCCGATCCGCGCTACGTCGGAACAGCGTCATCGACCCGCCGTCTATGGTGAGGCTCAGGCCGCTGGGCTGGAACTGGCGGGTCAGCCATGCGGGACGGGGCGCCCGATCATCGTGCGCAACGAACACCACTGTGCCGGCCTGGACCCCGATCTGCATCAGGTCCACGGCGTGATACAGGCCGTCCGCGCCCGCGGCCTGGACCCAGTCCGCCCCGATCAGGCCAGCCGGAAGACCGGCGAACACAAGATCGCTGTCCGTGTAGACCTTCTTGCCGTCCCGGGCATCCGACTCCACGTGGACGGTCGTCGTGGGACCTGAGTAGGAGAAGCTCGTGACGTAGCGGGCATGGGGCGGGGCCGGCCGCACAGACGGGCCCAACCACCGGTCGGGCGATGCGGCGGCGGGTGTTGCGGGCAGGTCGGGCATCGGCATGACCGGCAGGGAGGCGAGAAGCCCGTCCGGGGCCGCAACAGGACTCGACCGGACGGTCAGGCCGCCGTCCTGGAGCCCTCGGCATCGGGCCGTGACCCTGATGAGCCCGGCCTCGCGGGTCGAGCGGACCGCGACCCGGTTGACGCCGCACTCCAGGTTCAGCCAGGGGTTGTTGACCGAGTCGAGCAGGCCGCTGTTGTACCCGCCCCGCCACACGCCCGGGCCTTGCGTTCCGAAGTCCACGCGCTGCTCGAAGGTCGGACACCGCCGCCCCTCAGAGTCGACCGCCTCAACGTCGATCAACACATAGTCCGAGCCGTCGGCCAGGAGGCCGCCTGGACCGGTGATCGGCGTCAGCCTCAAGGCCACGGGCCCACCTGCCGTGGCCTTGACCTGCTCGGCCACGACCTGGCCGCCCTTGTACGCCACGGCCTTGACCTCGCCCGCTGCCCAGGTCACGTCAGGGAAGGTGAACAGATAGCGGAGGGACAGACCTTGGGACTCGTCCGGCCCCCTCCGGCCGACCGGTTTGCCGTTCACCCGCAGCTCCACCTGCTCGGCGTTGGAGGCCACAACCACGGCCTTCGTCGTGCCCGGGGCGTAGTTCCAGTGGCCGAGGATGTGGACCTGCGGCTCATCGCGGAACATCACGCGGCACACGTAGTAGGCCTCCTTGGGCAGGCGGACCGCGTCGACCTCGCCGCTTGCGCGGCAGACCTCGCTGGATACGCGGCCGCCGCTCGTGGAGTCCGTGAAGATCCAGTTCGCGCCGCCGCTGTGATGGGGGGCGTGCAGCTTGCCTACGAACTGGGCAACCTGGTTTGCGGCAAACTGCTCAGAGGTCAGCCTGTAGGAGCCGCGGCCCTCCACGTACCCGAACACCAAGGGCGAGCAGGGATCGCCCCCCACTCTGCGCGGCGTGGCGTCGTCCCACACCCGGCGCGGGGCCTCCTCGCGGTTGTACTCGCCCTCGAAGAGGGGCATGGTCCCTGCGCCGATGTCGCTGCCCCCCTCGGTGCCGATCTGGACGTCCATGAACTCCGCCACGACCTTGTCCGGCCTGCGGTGGGCATAGACCCGCCCGCCGTGCGGGTCGACCTCCTCGAAGATCCCCCGCAGCTCTGCAGCGTGTTCGTGCGAGACCTTCTGATTGCCGCCCTCCCAGACGAGGATGGAGGGATGGTTGCGGAAGTAGACGAGGACGTCGCGGAACGTGGCTGCGCGGAGCTGCCAGGCCGCGCCGCGGGTGTCCCCCTCGCCGTCCACCCCGGGCTGATCGACCAGGAGCCCCAGCCGGTCTGCGGCCTCGATCTGGGCGGGTCCGCCGGCCGTGTGCCCCCACCGCACGAAGTTGCCGCCGGCCTCCTTCATCAACCGCAGTGCGTAGAAGTGCATCCAATCGGGCTGGGCTGCGCCGATTCCCGGCCATTCGTCCGTGGGCTTCTGCCCCCACCCGCGGAGCTTCAGGTGGCGGCCGTTGATCCAGAGGCCCTGGTCCACGGTCCACCGGGCCGACCGGATGCCCAGAGGCACCTCACAGGTGTCCACGGTCCGGCCGCCCGCCCTGAGCTGGAGCACGACCCGGTACATGTAGGGATGGCCGGGCTCCCACGGCCTGGGATCTCGGAGCCTGCCCGCCATCTTGTAGGTCTCCCTGGCCCCGGGTTCCAGGTCCCCTTTGGCAGTGGCGGACAGGACGGGCCGATCCTCCCGGTCGCGGACCTCGGCGGTCACCTCGATACGCTGTCTTGTGGATCGCCCGTTCTGGACCGGGGCCTCGATGCCGACGGTCACGGATTCCCCGGAGAGGTCCTGCGTGTACGCGTAGGGGCCGACCGTGTCCAGGAAGCTGGTCAGGGGCAGCGAGATGTGGAGGGGATCCACGATGTGCAACCGCACGTTGCGATAGATGCCCCCATGCGCAGGGTGCCAGTGCGGGTTGTTCCACGGGATCTGGTCGGCCTGCAGGTCCGCCAGGGAATCGGGGATCATCCGATTGAAGCCCTCGGTCATCTCTGCCAGACTGGCGCCCCGGGTGCCGCCTGACTGCCCGCGATCGGCCGCTCCGACGGGATTCGCGGCCCGCTGCGAGGCCCCTGGCCACTCGCCGGCCAAGGGGTCCTTCTGGAAACGGTTGTCGCACATCACGGCCAGGACGTTCGCCCCTCCGGGATTCAGGTGCGGCGTGAGATCCAGGCCGAAGGGTGAGAAACCGCTCTTGTGCACGCCCAGCAGCCGGCCGTTCAGGTAGACCTCCGCCACCTGGCGCACGGCCTCGAACTCGATGTAGACCTTCCTGCCCTGCGCGGAGGCTGGAAGGGCAAAGGTCTTGCGGTACCACGTCCGGCCGCCCCACTGGTCCTGCTCGCCCCTGTGGCCCTCGATCGACCAGTCGTCGAATGTGTCCGCGTCATTGTACGTATGGGGCAGCGACACGCCGGACCACTGCCGGTCGTCAAAGCCCGGCTGCTCCGCCCCGTTCGGGTCGGCCCGGATGAACCTCCAGTCCGGGTTGAGACTCAGGACCAGCCGTTCCGCAGCGGGACCCCTGCCCAGGGCGGCCGCCAACACCGCCGCACACCAGGCCACCTTCCACCCTGCGGTCCCCTGTCCCATGCTCGGCACAGCCCCCCAGGAGAGATCAGTTGGCCGCTGTCTCCAGCACCAAGACCGAATCCAGTTTGTCCGGCGCAGCGGCCGGCAGCGAGATGAACCACGTCTGGCCGTCCTGCTTGAGGGCCAGGGGCTGCTTCTGCGCGTCGGCCAGCAGGTACGCCCGGGTCACCTTCTCCTTGATCGGCGGCAGCTCGAATGCACCGGCGGGCCACTTGAACAGGTGGATGTACAGCCTGCCCGGCTTGGTCGTGCAGCGCCAATCCGTCTTGGCCTGGAAGACCGGTTGCCCCTTGTCGTCTTTGCGTTCGGGGTCGGGGGCGCCCAACTCCTGCCCGAACGGAGTCGTACCCGCGCCGTAGACGGACTCGCCATTGACCTTGAGCCAGCGCCCCACGGCCCGCAGGTTGTCCTGACTGGGCTGGGGGATGATGCCCTCGGAGGTGGGGCCCACATTCAGCAGGTAGTTGCCCCCCTTGCTGACGATGTCCACGAGTTTGAACGTCAGGTCCTCGGGCGTCTTCCAGTCGTGGTCGTAGCTCTTGTACCCCCACGTCCTGTTGAGCGTGGCAGGGACCTCCCAGTCCTCGTGGATCACCTCGTTGGGGATCCGGTTGTCCCCCATCGAGCGGTAGTCCCCCGCAGTGCCCAGCCGGCCGTCGATCAGGCACGCGGGCTGCAGGCTGTGGACGATGTCGATGAACCGCTGGCCCCGGTCGGCCGTCATCATCCGAGGCGTGTCGAACCAGATCAGGCAGACAGGGCCGTAGCCCGTGAGCAGTTCTTTGACCTGGGGCTCGGCCTTTTCGCGGAGGTACCGGTCGTAGGCGCCGCTCTTGTCCTTCTCCTCGTCGGGACCGAAATCCCACGTGTTGCCTGCCCCGCCCGGCTCGTGCCAGTCCTGGGCCTGGGAGTAGTAGAATCCGAACCGCATGCCGCGTTTGGCGCAGGCGTCGGCCAGCTCCTTGAGCACGTCCCGCTTGAACGGCGTGGCGTCCACGATGTTGTACTTGCTGGCCCGAGAGCCGTACATGGCGAAGCCGTCGTGGTGCTTGCTCGTGATGACGATGTACTTCATCCCCGCATCCTCGGCGAGCTGAACCCATTCATCCGCATTGAACTTCACCGGGTTGAACCGCGCGGCCAGTTGCTCGTACTCTGCGACCGGGATCTTGGCCCGGTTCATGATCCACTCCCCGATGCCCGCAATCTGCTGGCCCTTCCACGTCCCGGCCGGGATCGCGTACAGGCCCCAGTGGATGAACAGTCCGAACTTCGCCTCCCGGAACCACTTCATCTTCTCGTCCTGGGACATCGGGCTGGCGGCCCGGACAGGACGGGTCACCGCGCCCACGGCGGTCGCGGCTGCCATCACGCACAGCAGGCAGGAAGTCCATCGGGTCCTGAGACACATCATGGTCGATCTCCTTAGCAGTCCCATAGAAATGATTACTTCGTGAACCGGCCCACGAAGCCGCCACCACTGATCATATGAATGGTGAGTGTATCGTCTCGTCGCAAGGACCGGTTGTCCAGTACCACCGCGCCCGAGTTCTCCTTGTGGTCCCGGACAAGCGAGGCCTTGTAGGGGCCGTCGCCCAGGAAGGACAGGGGCACCTGGATCGTCCTCGCAGGCCCCGCGCTCATGACGGCCAGCATCCACATGTCGCCACTGCGCCGTGCGAAGATCGACAACTCGCCGATCTTCGACTCCGGGAGCACGATCGTCTCGTCCCAGACCGGCTGGATACTCTTGATCACGTCCAGCGCAGGGTTGTCCAGGATGCTCTGCGGGTGGGCGGCAATCGTGAGCATGGGGCTCTGGAAGGTCGCCAGACAGGCAATCTGGTGTGCCCACGATGAATCCCGCCTGCGGTCCGTGAAGACCATCGTCGTGTAATCGGCGGGCCCCGCCAGGTAGCGGGTGAAGGGCAGGATGGTCTCATGCCGGGCCCGCCGCTTCAAACCGCTCGATTCCATCCCGCGAACGCCCTCGCGGATCATCTCGTTGGGGTAGGTGCGGAGCATGCCCGAGGGCTTGTTGGCCCCGTGGAAGTCGATCACGAGCTGGTGCCGGGCCGCCTTCCTGATAAGGGTCTCGTACAGATCAACCAGTTCCTTGGCCTCATGATCGAAGAAGTCGATCTTGGCCCCGGCCACGCCGAGGTCGTGCAGGCGATTGAAGAAGGCGTCCTGGTCTTCGGGCGTGCGGAGGTCTCTGCTGTGGTGCCAGAACAACACGCGAACGCCCTGCTGTCTAGAGTACTCAACGAACTCGCGAATCTGATCGTCAGGCCAGCCGTATGCGAAGCCCTCGAGGATGTGGTACTTGGCCCCGATCAGGCCACCCATCTGCGAGAACCTCTTCATGTTCTCCAGGGAGTTGCCGCCCCCGCCCTGGACATAGTTGCGGTCCACGTAGTTCCACACGCACAGACCCGGCTCACACCAGGGCGTCTTCATCCCCTGGGGGAACAGCCTGGGGTCCACCGGAGGGCACAGGTTCGGGACGATATCGCTGTTGACCAGGGCATTCAGATCGCGGGCCGCGATCACGACGCGCCAAGGCGTGGTGATCGTTCCGGTCACAGAGGCCGGCGTGGCGAGCCGCCTGCCCTCGTCCCGCCCGTAGCGGAGCTCGAACGGGTAGTTGAGGGGATGGCGATGGCCCAGACCCGTGACCCAGCCACGCCTCCCATCACATTCCAGCGCCATGCCCGCGTAGTTCACCTGGTGCGCCTCCGTGATCGAGCCGTATCCCGCGCCGCCCGGCAACTGAAACGTCAGCGGCGGTCCCGCCCACTGGCCCCCCTTCACATCGGAGATGTCGTTTTCTGCATACTCCGCCTCATAGTGTCCGTCCAGATCGTGGTACCACACCGTACTCCCGGCGGGGAGAATGAACTGGGAGTACTCGTTAGGTACGCGGACGGCGTTGGCGTCGCCCGGGATGACGTGGCGGTAGGCAACCCCGTCGTTGAACGCCCGAATCTCCAGGACGTAGACCGTCTGGGTCAAGTCGTGCGTGAGCGACACCTTGGCCCCGTTGCACCGGTTGACGGCCGTGCTGTGGGCGCCATGCCACGGATAGGTCTCGTCGATATGGACCTGTTCCTGGTTGTTGAAAATGACTCCCGACGAGAGATCGTAGCCGTCCACTCGCATGTCAAGCCCAGACGGCTCGATCACCACGG
>JAGOQT010000238.1 GCA_018007255.1 Phycisphaerae bacterium
TGACAGGGCGGGACCTGGCCCCCAGGATCGCCAGTGCGATGAAGGCGGGCCTGACCGCGGACTGCACGGACCTCCAGATCGGCGATCACAAGCCGGCCGGCGACGGGCCCGTGCATCGGAACCTCCTGTTCCAGATCCGGCCCGCGTTTGGCGGCAACATCATCGCCACGATCATCAACACCGACCGGTGGCCCCAGATGGCCACCGTGCGCGAGGGGGTGATGCAGATGCCCAAAGCCCGCTCGCGGCGCAAGGGCAAGGTGATCCAGGAGCAGGTGGACCTGACGCCCGCGGACCTGCCCCTGCAGATCCTGGAGGAGCACCAGGAGCCCAGGCGGGTCAACCTCAAGGCCGCGAGGGTGATCGTGGCCGGCGGCGCGGGCGTGGGCAGCCGGGAGAACTTCCGACTCATCTGGGACCTGGCCAACTGTCTGGGGGCTGCGCCCGCGGGCACCAGGGCGGCCGTGGACCTGGGGTACGTCGACCACGACCACCAGGTGGGCCAGACCGGCACGACCGTGCGGCCCGGCCTCTACATCGCCGTGGGCATCAGCGGGGCGATCCAGCACAGGGCCGGCATGGATCAGAGCCAGAAAATCATTGCGATCAACAACGACCCCGACGCCCCGATCTTCGGCGTGGCCCACTACCGGATCCTGGGCGACCTCAACGACGTGGTCCCCAGGATGATCAAGGCCCTCAGGGACAAGGCCGTCAAGAAGGAGCCAGCAGGATAGGGTATGCCCAACTTCTACACCGACAACGACGACATTCGATTCCTCTTCAGGCACATGGATCTGGGGGCCCTGGCGGACCTCTGCGAGGAGGGCTATCGGTTCGCCCGCGAGTGCGACTGCGCCCCGGCCGACGCCGCGGAGGCCGTGCGCAACTACGAGATGGTCCTGACGAGTCTGGGGCAGCTGTGCGGTGACTTCATCGCGCCCCGCGCCGAGGCCGTGGACCGGCAGGGCAACACCCTCAATCCGGACGGGACCGTGACCCGCCCCCAAGGCATTGCCGAGGCGATCGAGAAGCTCGGCCAGGCCGAGGTCATGGGCTTTACCCTGCCGCACCGGTTCGGGGGCCTGAACTTCCCCAACACGGTCTACTCCATGGCCATCGAGATCCTCTCCCGCGCGGACGCCTCGTTGATGAACATCTTCGGCCTGCAGGGCATCGCCGAGACGATCAACGCCTTTGCGGACGAGCCGATCAAGCAGAGATACCTGTCCGCATTCGCGTCGGGCAAGGTCACCGGCGCGATGGTCTTGACCGAGCCGGACGCGGGCAGCGACCTCCAGGCCGTGAAGACCTCCGCCCACGTGACTCAGGACGAGCAGGGCCGGTGGCACCTCCACGGGGTCAAGCGGTTCATCACCAACGGGTGCGGCGAGGTCCTCTTGGTCTTGGCCCGCAGCGAGCCGGACCGCAGCGGGGGCCTGGGACTGAGCCTGTTCGTGTGCGAGCAGGGCCCGACCGTGCACATCCGCCGCCTCGAGGACAAGCTCGGCATCCACGGCTCACCCACCTGCGAGATCTTCTTCGACCACACGCCGTGTGAGTTGATCGGCGAGCGGCAGCGGGGTCTGGTGACCTATGTGATGAGCCTGATGAACGGCGCCCGAATCGGCATCGCCGCCCAGTCGCTCGGGATTGCGGAGGCGGCCTATCGCGTGGCCCGTGACTACGCGGCCAGCCGAAGGCAGTTCGGAATGGCCATCGAGAAGCTCCCGGCCGTGCGGGACCTGCTGGTGGAGGCCAAGATCGCCCTGGAGGCGGGGCGGGCCCTGTTGTACGAGACGAGCCGCGTGGTGGACCTTGCGGTCGGCCTGGACAGGCAGTCTTCCACTGCGCGGGCACCCGACCCGGCGACGGACCCTGCGGCGGCCAGGGCGGCCAAGGAGCGGTTCCGCAAGGTCCGCCGCTTCGCCGAACTCCTGACCCCCATGAGCAAGTACTTCTGCTCGGAGATGGCCAACCGGGTTGCGTACGACTCGCTCCAGGTCCTGGCCGGCAGCGGCTACATGCGGGACTATCCCGTGGAGCGCCATGTCCGTGACGCCCGGATCACCACGATCTACGAGGGTACCACCCAACTGCAGATCGTGGCTGCGGTGCGGGGCGTGTGCAGCGGCACGGCCGAAAAGTACATCACCGAGCTGGCCGAGAGGACCTACGACCCGGGGCTGGCGGACCTGCTCGAGATCCTGGCCCGGGGCATGGAGCAGATGAAGAAGGCCGTGGCCTTCGTCAAGGACCACGGCAACGAGTACATGGACCTGTACGGTAGGCCCTTGGTGGATATTGCGATCGACCTGATCCAGGGGTATCTGTTCTGCGATCAGGCCAGCACGGCAGTCGACATGGCCGTTGCGGTCTCGGGCGACGCGGGCAGGCCGGCAGAGGGGCAGACGGTCTCGATGAAGGATCGCAAGGCCCAGATTGCCAGGCGATTCATCACCCGCAATGCCCCCGGGCACGCGGCCCTGGTCCAGCAGATCTGCGCGGGCGACAGGTCCACCCTGCAGGAGTATGGGTCCCTGGTCGGGCCCGTGGCCACGGAATAGGGGCGAGTCTGGGGTTCTAAGATCTAGGTCAACTTAAAACCTAAAACCTAATACCTAAAACCCAATACCTCACACCAAATGCCCTGTCTCTTATGCTCAAGGCCGTGATCTTCGATTTTGACGGGGTCATCACGGACTCCGAGGCCCTGCACCTTCGGGCCTTCAACCAGGTCCTGGCCCCGTTCGGCGTCCAGTTCACCACCCAGGAGTACTACCAGAAGTACCTGGGCCTGAGCGACAAGGACTGCACCGAGACCCTGATCGCATCGAACATCCTCCATGTCCCGGCCTCGCGGGTCGAGGACCTGCTTGCCCGGAAGAAGAAGGCCTATGCCGTCCTGGCAGCCACAGAGGGGCAGATCATTGACGGCGTACGCCCCTTCCTGAAGATGCTGGCGGACCACAAGGTCAGCCTAGCCATCTGTTCCGGGGCCCTGCTCGCGGAGATCGAGGCGACCCTGAACCGGGCAGGTCTTGGCTCCACCTTCCCCGTGATTGTGTCCGCAGACCAGGTCAGCACGGGCAAGCCCGACCCGGAGGGGTTCCTTCTGACCCTCCGGAGACTCAACGAGACAAACGGGCCTGTCCGGGCCGATGAGTGCGTCGTGGTGGAGGATTCCCACTGGGGTCTCGAGGCGGCCAGGGCCGCAGGGATGCACACCCTTGCGGTCACCAACTCCTACCCTGTGGACCAACTGGCCATGGCGGATCGGGTCGTCAAGCGGCTCGACGAGGTTACGTACGAGGACCTTGTGGGGCTCTGCAGCGCGTCTGTCCAGCCCCCTCGCGGGCGAGCATAGGGCCTGGTCCGCGTGCCTGTACACCCCCTGTGGCCCGATCAGCCGGCAGGAAATTCCCTGTACCTCTGGCCCTGGAGCGGGGCTCTGTACGTATGAATGCCAATCGGATACAGTGGATGCAGCTGATCTGACTGTGTGGAGCGTACCAGAACAACCTGCCCTTGGTGACAGGAGACCTCGATCCATACCCACTGCAGGAGAGACCTCCGGCTTCGCAACCTGAGGTACAGGTCCCACGCAGGCTGTGCAGGCTTGGCCCTGGCCGTGTTTGCATGGTCGTTTGCGCAGTGCGGACGTGCCTGCGGTGCAGGTCTGGACACAGCGCAAGACCTGTACAGATCAGGTCAGTACGAGCAGTGCCTCGAGTCCAGCCGCAGGGCCATTGAGGACGGGTCAGAAGGAGCCCAGTGGAGGGAGTTGGCGGTCCAGTCGTTGATGGCCCTGGGCAGGTATGACCAGGCCGCAAAGGAGATGGACGCAGCCATCCTGGACCTCCCAGCCAACATCCCCTTGATGAAGCTGGCCCATACAGCCTATCTTCACAGCGGCCACACGGCCAGGGCCAGGGAGGTGCTGACCTGGATCTATGACGTGGCCAGGGCCCGGGGTGTTGCCTCCCGGAATGCCCGCGCCCTGGTGGCCCTGGGGGAGACCCTGTTGCTCCTGGGCGCAGAGCCCAAGGTCGTGCTGGATGACTTCTACAACGGGGCTATCCAGGCAGACCCGAACTGCCTCGAGGCCTACCTGGCCACAGGTGCCCTGGCCTTGGCCAAACAGGACTATGACCTGGCTGCGGGCCAGTATCGCAGGGCACTGCGGAGTCAGGGGGACCACCCGGACGTGCACTGCGGCCTGGCCAGGGCCTTCTACCCGAGCGACCGCAGGGCCATGGGCCAGTCCCTGGACGCGGCCCTGCACCTGAACCCCAGGCACGCCCCTTCCCTGATCCTCTTGGCCGAGCACCAGATCGACTGCGAGGACTACGACGCAGCGGCCGTGTCCCTGGATCGGGTCATCGCTGTGAATCCCTGGCACCCGGAGGCCTGGGCGTACAAATCGCTCCTGGCCCACCTGGCCAACGACCCCAACGCCGCACAAGGGCACCGGGACCGGGCCCTCAAGTTCTGGTCCACGAATCCACGCGTCGATCACCTGATCGGTGCCAAGCTCTCCCAGAAGTACCGCTTCGAGGAGGGGGCCCGGTTCCAGCGCCAGGCCCTGCTCTTCGACCCTGCCTTTCAACAGGCCCGGATCCAGTTGGCCGAGGACCTGCTCCGGTTGGGTCAGGAGCGGGAAGGGTGGGCCCTGGCAGAGGAGGTGCACACCCAGGACCCCTACAACGTCACGGCCTACAACCTGGTCAGCCTGCGGGACCGCCTGTCCGAGTTCAGGACCCTGACGGACGAGGGTCTGATCGTCCGCATGGACCCCCGGGAGGCGGCCGTGTACGGCGACCGTGTGGTCCGGCTGCTCAAGGAGGCCTGGATCGGGCTCTGCGGCAGGTACGGCCTGCACCTGGACGGGCCGGTCACCGTGGAGCTGTTTCCCAACCAGCAGGACTTCGCGGTTCGGACCTTCGGAATGCCGGGGGTGGAGGGATTCCTGGGCGTGTGCTTCGGCAAGGTAATCACCGCCAACAGCCCCAAGGCCGCCCCTGTGCACAACTGGGAGGCCATGCTCTGGCATGAGTTTGCCCACGTGGTGACCCTGCACCTGACCGCCAACAAGATGCCTCGGTGGCTCAGCGAGGGGATGTCCGTGTACGAGGAGTGGCAGAGGGACCCCGTGTGGGGCCAGAGGATCACGCCCGCATATCGCAAGATGATCCTCGGCGAGGACCTTGTGCCCGTGAGCGAGCTGAGCGGCGCATTCATGAGTCCTCCCAGCCCCGTGCACCTCCAGTTCGCCTATCTTGAGTCTGCCCTGGCCGTCGAGTTCCTGGTGGAGCGGTACGGCATGCCTGCCCTCAAGGGCATCCTCGCGGACCTGGCCAAGGGGGACCCGATCAACAACGCCATAGCCAGGCACGCGGCCCCGCTCCAGGAGGTGGACACCCAATTCGCGGCCTTTGCCAGGGCCCGTGCCAGGGACGTGGCCAGGGACGTGGACTGGGACGAGCCGGATCAGGGACAGGTCGATCCCACGGACCCCAATGCAGTGGCCCAGTGGCTCGGTCGCCACCCCAACAGCCTGTGGGGCCTGACCGCGCAGGCCATCTGCCTTGTGGCAGACCGGCGGTGGGAGGAGGCCAAGGTACCCCTCAACAAGCTGATCTCCCTGTACCCGCAGTACACGGGCGAGGGGAACCCTTACCAACTCCTCGCCCAGGTCCACCGGCAACTGGGCCAGACCGACCAGGAGCAACAGGTGCTCAGCCGTCTGGCCGCCCTGTCCTGCGATGCTGCGGAGGCCTATACGCGGCTCATGGAGATTGCGGTGGACCGGAAGGACTGGCGGGAGGTTGTGGATCAGGCCGGGAGGGTGCTGGCGGTCAATCCCATGATGGGTGCGGTATATCGGGTCATGGGCCAGGCCCACGAGGGTCTCGGCCAGGAGGGGCAGGCCGTGGAGTCCTATGCCCGCCTGCTCAGGCTTGACCCTGCAGACCCGGCCGAGGTCCACTACCGCCTTGCTGGGCTGCTCAGGCGCACGGACCCTGCGGCTGCCAAGAGGCACGTCCTGGAGTCGCTGGCGGACGCCCCGCGTTTCCGGGAGGGACATCGCCTGCTCCTGGAGATCCTGCGAGAGGGCCCGGTCTCCTCGCCTCAGGGAGGGCAGCCATGACCAGGTCGATGTGGGTCGGGGTCTGGTGTCTGGCGGCCGCTGTGTCCGCAGGTCCCGTGTTCGGGCAGCGGGCGGAGGATCGGGGGGGGGTGCCCGATTGGCGGCCGGACCAGGAGTTCGCCAACGATGTCTTCACCTTTGTCCGGATCCAGTACTCCTCCGGGTATGGAGGCGGGCCCGGGTACGGGGGCAGGGGGATACGCGGCAGGGGGGGGCGAGGCTTTGGCGGCGGGGGGTGGGGGGGCGGCTATCCGGACAGCGATCTGAACTGCTCCTATCGCCTGCACCAGCTCCCCTCCAT
>JAGOQT010000239.1 GCA_018007255.1 Phycisphaerae bacterium
CTGTGGGCGCCATGCCACGGATAGGTCTCGTCGATATGGACCTGTTCCTGGTTGTTGAAAATGACTCCCGACGAGAGATCGTAGCCGTCCACTCGCATGTCAAGCCCAGACGGCTCGATCACCACGGTATCCTCCAGCGTGACTGTGTAGGTCACCCGCTCCGGATTCGAGCCCAGCGTGAACTTGACCTTGCCGTCCGGACTGGCGACCTGCACTTCCTTCATCGGCACGACCCGCTGAGTGCGTCTCGATCTCTCTTGCCCCTGGCCTCGTCTGGGCTCTGGTCCCTGCCCGTCCTGGGCTAGACCCAGCCCCGTCCAGCACAGGAGAACTCCAAGTGCACGCATCGTGTGCCTTCTGCCCTCTGTTCGCATCACGGCAATCCCTTCCATGGCTGAATCCTAATCTCCTCTCCCTGGGTCGTCGAGAACCGCAGCAGGTCGCCGTTCAGGTCCTCCGCCCTGTGGCCGCTGCGCTCCAGCAGCACCGCTGCACCCGGCCACGGGTTGCGGAGGCGGCACTCGCCACCGAGTTGTGACCCGATCCATACGTACTCAATCCGTCCAGCCTTCATCGACGAGCCGACCAGAAACGCCCCACGCGCCAGCAGGGAGAACGTCGCGTCCCACTCCCTCGGCCAGGCGGGAAAGACCCGGATGACAGGCTCCCTGGCCGGCCCCGAGCCAACGCTCTGCATCAACGCCGTGTGAATCGCATCGGCGACCCTGCCAAGCCGCTGGGCATTGGTCGTCTGGACCCCCTCTCGCTGGTCCAGCCGATTGGCCAGGACCGGCGCTCGGTCCGGGAAGGACAACTGGTTGGGCAGCAGGTACCGTACTGCCTCCGCGCGGCCCATCATCGCGGCCGTCACACCCACCTTGGACAACACGCCCGGCCGCGTGTCCGGTCCCCGCAGATAGCCGTCCATCGTCGCATGGGCGATCTTCATGGTCTCGCAGTCGTCGTTCTCCAGTGTGCACAGATCGAAGAACCACTGCGGCATGGTATTGCCGTCCGGCCGGCCGTCCCCCCTGCCGCGAAAGATGGGGGGCAGGGCGCGAATCCAGACGGGCGGCGTGCCGCCGGTCGGAAGCGGCGCCAGATTGTCCAAGAACTCCTTCCACACCGGCCTCTTCTCGGCATCCACCCCAAGGATCTCAGAGGCCCTGATGACCGCAGGCAAGATCCCCATGATCGCGGAGATCTCCTCGTCCGGATCACGTCCACCCTGGACGGACTCATTGCTGTTGACGTGGTACAGATGGTACCTGCCGTCCTCCTTCTTCAGGTTCGGGAAGTGGCGATAGAACTCCGCTACGCCCTTGAGCATGGGATAGGCCCTGTCCCGCAGCCAGGTCTTGTCCAGCGTGTATTCGTATCGCTGCCAGAAGGTATAGGCGATCTTCGCGCCTCGCGAGAAGATATGCGTCACAGGACCGAAGGGTCCCCCGCCGCGCTCGGTCGGCTGCCACACGCCGTCGACGGTGCTGCCGCCGCCCATCCAGTTCCATCTGCTCGAATGGGGCTGCCCCGTCCGCGCGACCGCGAGGAACCTCTCGCTCCGCTGGTCCCAAGGCCTATTCAGCAGGTACAGGTCCTTCATTTCCGCCGCGATGTCGTCGGGCAGCACCGCCAGCCCGTCGAAGGCAACGGTCTCGGGGATGAAGAGGCCCTTGCTGCCCCACTGCTGCTGAGCCGCTGTGGTGCAGGAGTCGTACATGCCCGAGACCATATCGAACATCGGGTCCAGCAACTCCATTCGGTTCGTCGGAAGCAGCGCGTTGTACAGGCACTCCTGGTTCGCGCCCCAGTAGTGCCCGCCCCAGGCCCGTCTGTCTCCACCGGTAGTCCAAATCATCCCGTTGAACTTCGTCGAAAATCTGCCCCTGGAGCTGGAGGCCATCACGTAGAGGTAGTAGGTGTAGTTCTGCTCGAGGGTGTCCGCGACACCGTCGGCGCTGTGCAACTGGACATAGCCCTTCGACCAGAAATCGTGCCACCAGTGCCTGTTCGAGTCCGCCAGTCCTGCGTAGCCCTTCTTCTCCGCAGCAGCAAGTTGCCTCATCGCCGCCGCGACCATGTCTTCCTTCGGGTCCATAGTGGCCGCACTGGCTATGAGAATGGTGAAGGACCCTCTTGCCGCCTCCGCGGCCAACCGAATCTCACCCTCGCCGGCCCTCTGCACCCCGGCCTTGCGTCCGACCACACGAATCGCCACAGCCGAGCTGCAGGTGTAGTCCCCCTCCGTGAATCTCTGGGTGAGGAGGATCCCTCCATCGCGTCCCTCGACCTTCGAGACGGCCCTATGCGCGGCGGTCCTCACCTCGGGCGCCCTAAGCATCCTCAATACAACGGCAATAGGAGCGGGCTGCCGCCGCCTGTCACTGACCTCGAAGGCCATGACATCCTGCTCGTTCCATGCCAGCAGGTTGGCAACGACCCCGTCCCCGCGAACCTCAGCCAGGCCGTCGTAGCAGAACAGGTGCTGGGACATCTCCCCCTGCGTGAACACCTCCCCGCCGAGGGTGATGTCCACAAACCCGCATCCGCCGCAGTAGTCGCTGTTTCTCGCAGGAAAACTGGTCGTGGTACAGTTGTTGGCGAACACATCGACGCGATTGATCTGCAGGCAGATCGCCTCAGGCGTAGTCCATACCAGGCTGCCCATGCGGCCGTTTCCAACAGGGATCCCTTCTTCGCTTCGACTCACCGGCTTCTCGTAGTGCAGGTCCGCCCGCGAGACGAGCTTGGCATACTCAACGCCCACAGACCGCGCATCCGCTGCATTCGTCGGGGCCGCAAGGTCAACCAGGAGACAACGCGATCCAGCAGCGAGGATCAGCGCGGCGACGATTTCCTTGCGGCCCATCACTTCGAAGGCTCCGGAGGCAGCCTGATCTCGAAGGTCTGTGCGTCCCGGTCGATGGTCACGGTTGTACCGTCCGCGAAGGTGCTCCGCGCCTTGCGGTATGTCCTGTCGAGAAACGTGGGGCGGCTCATGGGTCACGGATTCTCCGTCCTGGTCAGGCGTAGGTCATCAATATACAGCTTGCCTATGCCGCCTGCCTTCGGGGAGACCCTGTCCCCTACACCGATCGTCACCTTTTTAACACCGCCCAGATTAACCCCAGCAGATGTCAACTCACCCAGCGGGATGCTGCAGGCCTCCCACGCACCCGTCGCAATCACCGTCGGGTCCGAGACCGGCACCACCTTGCTCTTGCCACCACTGTCCCCTACCACCACATACAGCGACTCCGGCACATTGCCGCCAAGGGCCTGAACAGGGCCCAGATCCACCGACTGCCAGGTCCCAGTCACATTGCCCGTCGTCGAGACACCAGATAACCTCGCCCCGCATACCACGTTCGCCGCATGACTGGTCACCGCCAACCCTATGTACACGTCGTTGGTCATCACGATCGTCTGCGGATTCCATGGATTCGCGGTCCAATCCGTCACCGTCTCGCCCACCGAGTAGTACACGCTGAACTGGTTGCCCTTACGCTCCAGCTTCACCCAAATCGGAAGCTCCGCGGTCGTCTGGCTCGATGGCAGCGTCAGCGCCGTGTCGCTCGTGGCCCCCACGCCAGGGGTCAAACGGGCCTGATAGTGCGTCCCATTGCCAGGACTGGCCAACGCATAGGCCCAGCTCGATCCAGGATCCAGCGTCTCCCGGATCATCACACCTGCCTTCGCCCAGGCGTTCGTGTTCGCCAGACTGTCCACCCTCGCCACGATCGTCCCATCCCCGCTGAGCTGCTTGTACACAAACCGACCCTCGTCCGACGTGCCATAGATGTCCGTGCCCATGCCGTTCATCAGGATCGTCCCAGGGGCGTACTCCAGGAAGGACGGCGCATCGCCCCGCACATAGACGGTCAATGTATTGGCCCCACCACTCGTCCACGACTGGGCCGCTCCCCACTCCCGGCTCGCCTCCGAGTAGTACGGGGACTTGCTGTTGTCATACCCAAACGGCATCGACTGACGGCCACTGTGCACCAACGCCGCTGTCCGCTCCGCATACGGAGGATTCAGGTTCCCGATCTCCGATCCCGTGCCGTTGCCCCCAAACGCAGGCCGCGGACAGGCCGCCTCCGTGGACCCAGAGTCCGGCGCCCCTCCCAGCCAACTGAAGAACACCCGGTTGCATACGTCGTCATACAACTCAAAGTCGTCCACCACACCGTATGGAACCGTGGAGAAGCTCCAGACGTCCCCAGCCCAGGAGGCCGGGGTGGCTGTGTCGTTGACCTCGTCCACCCGCCAGTAGTAGGTCTGGTCGTATCCTCCTCCCAGGGAGGCCAAGCCTACCGCATGCTCGGTCACGGTCTCGGACAGCACCAGGGCATTCGGGTCTGTCCCGAAGTAGACCTCATGCCTGCTCGCCTCACGACCAGACCGCCAGGCCAACGTCGCATCCAACGCCACGTTCGCAGAACCTGTCTCCGGGCTCGGCTCAAACGCCCGAACCGGTACCCCAAAGAACCGAACCTCGCTGAGTCCGCACTGCGGACTCAGTCCTCCCCAGTTGCTCTGGATCGTCAGCTTCACGTAACGGGCCAGAACTCCGCCAAGGTCTACCGTGGTGTTATACACGTAGTCCGTCTTGCCCGTCCCTCGTCCAAAGACGGGAACCCCTGCCAGAGTCGTCCAGGTCGCACCGTCCACCGAGACCTCAATCGTCACGTCCTTGGCCCCAAAGCCGATGACCGTCTCCACCATCTGGTTCGAGTTCCACACCCACATCTCGTGCAGCTTGACCACCTTCTCGAACTCGTACTGGATCCACGCCGGCGCCGGGCCCAAGACGCTGCTGAGCCACATGTCCGCCTCAGTGGTTGAGTGCTGATCCATATCATTCAGGCCGGAGCTGTCTACGGTCTTCTCGGGTCCGGTCGTGGCCTCGTGCACACTCGATGCCGTGGCGATCGTGGGCGTGATCGCATACGCATAGGGCTCGGTCGTGAAGCTCCAGACCGAACCAGGAAAGATCGTCTGACCGACCGCATCGACTCCATCCACTCGCCAGTAGTAGGTCTGGCCGAAGGCCAGCAGGCCTGCCGGATCATACGTGGCGGCCGTCTGACCCTGGCTGACCAGCACACCCCTTGGGCTGGCCACACTCGCCATGTTGACATCGTCGAAGCTCGTTCCAAAGTAGACGTTGTGCGTGGCGGCAGACGGCCCTGCTGTCCAGCCCAGGACCGCATCCCTTGGCACGTCCTGCCCTCTGTCGGCCGGGCTTGGACTCCTGGCCTTGTCCGAGGGCGACAGACCCTGGTCTCCATCCCACCAGATCTCATCGATGTAGACGACCTCCGCCTGACCTGTCCCGGTCGGACTCGAGAACAGGATGCAGTTCAGAGGATCGGTCGTAGCCACCCCGAATGGGATGCCGTTCTTGATAAGGTCCGCCGGCGTGGGCAGCGTGGGTGCCCCGGCCGGCCCTTCTGCCGTGCTGAGATACAGATCGAAGGTGTCGGCCCCGTTGTCGGCCACGATCCAGAGATTGTACCATTGGGCGCGTACAAGACCGGCCTTGAGAACGGTCACACCGTCCAACGTGGCGATGTCGAATCCGGTTCCGCTCTGGACCAACCTGAATCCCGCCGGCACAGTCAACGGATCGGCAGCCGTTGTGCTGTTGATGGGATTGTCGGTTGCATTCGCGATCAGCCCTATGTGCGTGCGCACGGTAAGGCTTGCGGAGCGGACCATGAACCTGCAGAATCCTATGCCCGCTTCGCCCTCCTCAATCGGATTGGCTATGCCTCCGATTCCAACTGCACGCAGGGTACCGGCACTATTGCCCCTGTAATTGACACCGTTGCTCCCGCCGATGTTCCCGAAGGTATGGTTCCCGGTGCCCTCGCTCTCGCTGTCTATGAATCCCCCCAAGACCCCGTTGCACGCTGTGCCGTCAGGAGTCCCCGTCATGCCCTCGAAGTCCGTTACCAGCTTCAGTTGTGCCTGGACGGCCGTGCCGGCTAGCAGTACGACCAGGACCCACATCCTGCTCTCTGTTGTCCACTTCATGGTCACACCCTTTCAACACCGATGCCCCTGGGGCACGTTACACAGGACTCCCTATGCGTTTCGCTCGTTCCATGCGGGCCGCCTTGCCCGCCGGTATGGCCCCTCCTATGGGGCCGTCCGCGTCAGGCGGATATCGTCAATATACAGCTTGCCCGTACCACCCACCTTCGGGGAGACCCGGTCCCCTACCCCGATCGTCACCTTCCTCACACTGTTGATGTTCACCCCTCCTGCCGCCAATCCACTCAGCGGGATGGACCACTGCTCCCACGCCCCCGTGATCGTCAACCTTGGGTCAGAACCGGAGACCACCTTGGCCTTGGCCCCACTGTCCTCCACCACCACATACACAGGCTCCAACACGTCCCCGCCCGCAGTCTGGGCCCTG
>JAGOQT010000240.1 GCA_018007255.1 Phycisphaerae bacterium
CTGGCCGGGCCGTTGCCGAAGTCGATCGTGCGGACCTTGCCGCGCCCTTCGCGGGCGTACCGTACCTGGGCGAGCCGCCCGGTGTTTGGGTCGATCAGGATCAGGAGGCGGTCGCACTCCAGCACGTGAACCGTCTTGTCCTCGCCGGCCGGGCGGTCCTGGCGATACTGCACCTCTTCGGAGCCGGTGGTCTGGATGACCGACTCGGCCCACGTCTTCGACGAGCGGATCGGCCATGTCCATGTCAGCACCTCCCGCCCCGTCCAGTCGACGGCCCGCAAGGTCAGTGCGTGATGAATCTGCCAGTCACCGGGCAGATGCAACTGCAGCGTCGCAGTCTCGCCGGGCCTGGCCGGCGGCCCGGCCGCCCTGCCGGTGGCCGCCACGTGTTCCTCCGCGGTCGGGTCCAGCGGACCGGTCCAATCCACCAGCCGCCACTCGAACCGAACGCGATCCAGCCCGGTCATGGCATAGCGGTTCTCGACCTGGATCCGGCCATCGAACCCCTCGGGCAGTGTCTCCATGCCGATATGGACCGGTGACCAGATCTCCCGGATGGCGAAGAACGAGCCCTCCTTCTCCCGGTAGGGCCCGACGATCCCGTCCGGGGCATCGGTCATGTGCGGATCCAGGATGCCGTTGCGGTCGGGGCGGCGGATCGCCTCGTCCGCATAGGCCCAGGTGAACCCGCCCGCCGAGTTCTTGTGCGTGCGCATGACCTCCCAGAAGTCAGCCAGCCCGGAGCCGTTGCCGCCGTCGTACAGCCCGTGGAGCATCTCCGTCGGCAGGGTGATCGTCCCGCGCCCGCCGTCCGGCAGGTTCATGGCCCGCAGCTCGTCCAGCTTCCTGCTCTGGGCGTACTTGCGCTCCAGGACCGCATCCGGTTGCTCAAGCTGATCGACCAATTCGAAGTACTTGGGGTAGTGCTTGGTGATCACGTTGTTGTGGACCCAGGTCCGCTGCTCGCCGGGGACCAGGACAGGGCGCCTCTGGGGATCGAGGGCCGCAAACTCGGCGTTGAGGTTCATGTTGGTGCCCCCCTCGTTGCCGTTGAGCCAGAACAGGACCGAGGGGTGGCTCACGTCGCGCTCGACCATCTCGCGCACGAGCTCCATGCCGATCTCGTCGGAGTAGGCCCCATGCCAGCCGGCCAGCTCCAGGAGCACATACAGGCCCTGCTCGTCACAGACGTCGATGAAGGACTGGTCCGGCGGGTAGTGCGAGGTCCGCACGGCATTCATGTTCATGGCCTTCATCAGGCCCACGTCGAGCTCGTCCACGGAGCGGCTGACGGTCCGGCCCGAATCGGGCCAGAACACGTGCCGATTCGTGCCCTTGAACAGCACACGATGGCCGTTCACGAAGATGCCTTCGCCGGGCCGGATCTCGACCGTGCGAAACCCGAATCGCTCGGTCAGGGTGTGGACGACGCGACTGCCGCGGAGCAGATCGGCGCGCGCATAGTAGAGGCTCGGCGACTCGGCGCTCCAGGCGCGCGGGGCCGCAACCTGCGCCCTGACCACGGCGGACTCCTGGCCTGGGGCCAATGCGGCCTCGAGCGGCCTGCCCACCCCCTGCCCTTCCGCGTCCAGGATCGTCACACGCAGTTGGTTCGCACGTCGGACGCCGCGGAGATCAGCCCTCAACTCGAAGGAGCCGTCCGCTCGGGCCGCGATCGCGGTATGCCGGATGTGTTCGCTGGGCCGCGACTCCAGATAGACCGGCCGGTAGATGCCGCCGAAGACCCAGTAATCTCCCTCTCGCTCGGCCGCGTTCACGCTGGCGTCGCCCGACACCTTGCTGACCTTGACCTCGAGCAGGTTGTCTCCTCCGTACGTGACCAGATCGCGGATGTCGTACCGGAATCGATAGAACCCCCCCTGGTGGATCGGCCCTGCGGAACGGCCGTTGATCTGGACCTCCGTGTCGGTGAACACCCCCTCGAACACGATGTCCACGTGCCGGCCCCTCCATTCCCTGGGCACGACGAACGTGTGTCTGTACAGGCCCTGCTCCCGGGCCGGGTCATGGAACAGGCCGTCCTTACGGAGGTCCCGACCATAGTTGAAGGTGCCGAACCCCTCGGTCTCCCAGCACGAGGGCACGGGGATCGTGGTCCAGACCTCGCTGTTGCGCCCGTCCGTGCAGTAGAACTCCCAGTCGATGCGGTGGTCCTTGTCCGTGCCGGAGAGGTAGCGGACCTGGGTCTGCGACGGCCCGCCGGACCGGACACCGCTCGAAGAAGGGACGCCCGACGCAGCCACGAGGTGGGCGGCCATCATGGCACACGCCAGTGCGCCCGACAAGGATCCCATCAGAGCCATGAGAGGATTAGACACGCTGTGCCGGGAAGATCAAGGCAAAAAGCCCAACGCCCGTGTTGTCGCACAGCCCCTCCCCTGCGGACCGTCTGTGCGGGACAGCGACCTCCCACGCGCTTCCCGCAGACCCCTGTGTCTCATCTCCCCATCCCACGGCATTCACCTTTCAGACAAATCCCAGAGGATGATGGCACCGTCATGGCATCCCATATCAGCTACAGTCTGCAGCGGTCGCTGGCCTTCGGTCATGGCCTCTTGCCCTCGATCAGGGCCTCCGCCTCCGCAAGCAGGGCCTTGGCCTCAGAATCGTCTACGAATCGCACATCTTTCAGCGAATCTCGCAGGTCGTTGAGAACCGATATGGCTTCCTCGGCATGTCCGAGGTGGTACCGCGCCATCGCTGTGAAAGCCTGAGCTGGTGGGCCAGCTCTGTCGCCTTCGTAAGAGAGATGCTCCCCAGCCATCGCGAGTGTCCTCAATGCTTCCTCATACGAACCCACCCGGTACTGAGCTGCGCCTACTACATCGAGAATAGCTGGATCGTTAGGCTCCCAACTGTTGGCCTTCTCTGCCTTGGCCAACGCTTCGCGGTATAGCCCGACAGCTTCTTTGGAGGAGAGTACTGTCGCCCACGCCTCATTTCGGAGCTTCTCGCTGTCGTGCCACTTCTGAGAATCAGCAATCTGCATGGCCAGTCTGCCGACCTCTTGGTCCAGTGGCTGCTCCGCGAGGAGTCTGCTCATGACAGCGCGGTAGGAACCCTGTTCATCATGCCACCGTTGGACAATGTCCATGGCTTTCGCGACGGCCTCCCGTTTGGCATATCGATCGCTTGCCGTGTTGGATTCAAAGAGCGTCACTGCATTGCCATCAGTGATTACGATCGTTCTGCCATCCGGGCTGAATGCGGCTGACCAAACGGACTGCTTCGCCGATAGTGTCATCATCTCGGCGCCGGTTGCAGGGTCCCACAGCTTGACGGTCCCATCGTCACTAGCCGACAAGATGCGTTTTCCATCGGGGCTGAACGCCAGTGAGTGGATTCCACTGTCGTGTCCGCGCAAGGTCATCACTTGCGCACCTGACTGTGTGTCCCAGATCTTGATGGTCTTATCGTAAATTGATCCACCGGAGGCGACGCGTTCTCCGTCAGGATGGAAAGCGATGGAGCATGCTCCGAGTCCATGCTTGAACGACTTCAGTTCGAGGCCGGAAGGAATATCCCAGATCTTGAAGACCCCATCCCCAGCATCATCGGTCGAAGCTAATTGACCAGTAACTGGATTGAATGCGATTGCACTCATCTCCGGTACACGTGCACCTAACGTCGTCACCTGTTTGCCGGACTGTGCATCCCAAACCTTCAGGAGCCTGTCTTGAGGGCCTCCGCTCGATGCGATGTACTTGCCGTCCGAGCTCATCTGTACTGTGTTCACGTAGTCATCGTGTGCGCGAAAACTCATGACTTGCCTGCCGCTCCCGATATCCCAGACCCTGATCTGTTCTCGGTAGCTCGAGATGATTCGCCCACCGTCGGGGCTGAAGACCATGTTGGATGCCCACAGGTAGTATTGTCTATCCAGACTCTTCACCTCCACGCCGGTACCCACGTCCCACAGCTTGATGGTCCTGTCGTGACTTCTCGACGCCAGGTACTTTCCGTCGGGGCTGAACGCTACGGAGGCTACAGTGCCCGTATGGCCCCGGAGTGTAACGGATTCGTGCGCGTTCGGTCTCTCCACGTCCCACAGCTTGACGGTCCCATCTTCCCCACCGGAGAGAATCCGGCGACCGTCCGGGCTGAATGCTACTGACCGGACAGGCCCTTGATGACCCTGAAACACGGCCTCTTCGGTCCCGGTTGATGCGTTCCAGACTCTCACGGTCTGATCTTCTCCGCCGGAAGCGATGTGCTCGCCGTCTGGGCTGAAAGTCACGGAGGAGAGCCATGTCCCTCGATGGCCGGTCAAGGTCAGGACCTCAGCGCCGGATAACGCATCCCAGATTTGGATTACCGCACGATTACCGCCACAAGACGCGATCCGCTTGCCGTCAGGGCTGAAGACAACGTGCCGAGCCCATACGTCCAATCCCATGGGGAAAGTGATCAATTCCGCACCGTTGACACTATTCCATACCTTAATGATCCCTTCTTCGTGCCCGCTTGGTAACACACGGTGACCGCCGGCAGCAATCCGATCACCCGCGGAGTTGACAGCGATGGAAAGCGTGTACCTCGGTCCATTCAGCTTCCTGAGTTCTGCTCCGCTGTCGGCATCCCAAACGGTTACTGTATCGCCGCGCGCCACGAAGGAGACAATCCACTTGCCGTCCGGGCTGAATACCGCTCTTTGAGTTTGAGACGGATTTCCGTGCCCGTGGAGAACGGTCCTTTCCTTACCCGTGATGACATCACAGACATGCATGTCTCCGTCTCTGTTGACCAGTATCATCCACTTGCCATCGGCACTGAGAGTGGGGATAGCGCCGAGGAATCCCTCTGGGCGGGCCGCCTCTATCTCTGCGCCACGCTCGGTATCCCATACTTTAGTGCGACCCCGACCGTATGAGACAATGCGCCTGCCATCTGCACTGAATGCCGCCCAAGCAGCCCCGCCTTCGTGTGTCATGATCGTCATGGCCGATTGGTCCAGAAGATAGTTCAGACGGTTCCATTCCCAGCTCCGCAGATCCTCAGGACATGATTGCAGCAGCTCACGCGCACGCGCTGTATTCTTGTCACGATACTGTGCATCTGCCAGTTGGATCGTGTTCACGTAGAGAGTACGGCGGAGCTCTTCGCCCTTGGCCCTGGTGGCTTGCTCAGCTTGTTCGGCCTGGGTGCGAGCCACTGTCTCTTTCTCTCTTGCCTTTTCAGCCTGAGTGCGGGCGATGGCTTCCCTCTCCTTTGCACGCTCGGCCTGCACACGCATGGATTCGGCGCGGAAGTACATCAGAGTGCTAAGGAGCAAGCCGAGCACAACGGCCACGGCCACAAGTGCCACTGTGGCCACGGACCCTGCGTGTTTCCGCACGAACTTCTGCACACGGTACACGGCAGTCTCGGGGCCGGCGATGAGGGGGTTGCCATTGAGGTAGTTACGGATGTCATCCGCCATGTCTGCCGCTGACTTGTACCGCCTGCACCGGTCCTTACGCATGGCCTTGAGCGGGATCCATTCCAGCTCCCTGTGCAGCCGTCTCGCCAACGGCACCACCTGCGTGCCTCGACTCTCCGCGATCACCTTGGCCTTGTCCCCCATCTGCGTCAGCCGTGCGCTCGGAGACGCAGGCTCCTGCTCACGGATCGTCCGCTGGATCTCGGCCAGACCCAGCTTGCTCAGAGACTCGCTCTCAAACGGTAGGACCCCGGCCAGCAGTTCGTACAAGACCACGCCCAGGGAGTAGATGTCAGACCGGGTATCGATGTCCTGGGTGGCCAGGTCCGCCTGCTCAGGGCTCATGTACTCCGGCGTGCCCAGGAACTGGCCCTGGTACGTGAACATCGTCGCCTCGGTCAGGGATTGGGTCGTGGCCTTGGCGATGCCAAAGTCGATGATCTTGGGCATGGGCCTGTCACCCTGCATGGTCACCAGGATGTTCGAGGGCTTCAGGTCCCTGTGGATGATCCCCTTCTGATGCGCGTGCTGGACCGCCTCGCAGACCTGCTCGAACAGCCTTAACCTCTGCTCTATGTCCAGCTTATGCTCATCACAGTACCGGGTGATGGACATGCCCTTGACGTGCTCCATCACGAAGTAGGGCCTGCCGGTCTCTGTGCAGCCTGCGTCAAAGACATGAGCGATGTTGGGGTGGTCCAGCACGGCCAGGGCCTGGCGTTCTGCCTCGAACCGGGCAATGACCTGCCTGGAGTCCATGCCGGGCTTGATGATCTTCAGGGCCACGCGGCGTTTGACGGGCTCTTGCTGCTGGGCCAGGTAGACCAGGCCCATGCCCCCCTCGCCGAGCAGCTCCAGCAGCTCATAGCGCCCGATCCGGGTGCCCGGCCCCTCCTTGGGCGCAGGACTCTCGATGGTAACCCCCGCAGCGGCCCCCTCCAGGAAGTCCCCTGCCTCCTCGTTGGCCTGGAGCAGCACCTCGA
>JAGOQT010000241.1 GCA_018007255.1 Phycisphaerae bacterium
GTCCGGCTGCTGCGTTCTCGGCCCCGTTTGTCCTCAGCGTACCGCAGCGGGTACGCCTCCGGGCAACCGGGACCTGCGGCCTTGCACCCGGCCAACATGCCGCGCTCAGAACAGTCTGTCACCCATGGGTCGGGCCCAGTCGGGTCCACAGCCTCCATTCTGCCTCGGCCGTCCGAAGCCTCGTGAGAAATGCGGGCTAGACCTTGCCGACGATGATGCAGGAGTTGTGCCCGCCGAACCCCAGCGAATTGCTCAGGGCGACCCGGACAGCACGCTGCCTGGCCTTGAGGGGCACGAAATCCAGGTCCGGTCCGCACGCAGGGTCGGGGTCGTCGAGGTTGATGGTGGGGGGGATGATGCCCTTGTTGAGGGTCATGACACAGGCGATCAGCTCCACGGCAGCGGTCGCGCCCAGCATGTGGCCCAGACAGCTCTTGGTGGAGCTGATGGCGAGCTTGGGCGCGTGGGTCCCGAACACGGTCCGGATCGCGGTGGTCTCCGCCACGTCGTTGAGCTCGGTGCCCGTGCCGTGGGCGTTGATGTAGTCCACCCGCTCGGGCTTCAGACCCGCGTCCGCCAGGGCAATCTCCATGGCCTTGGCCGCGCCGGTCCCGTCGGGCAGGGGGGCGGTGATGTGATACCCGTCGTCCGTGGCCCCGTACCCCAGGAGCTCTGCGTAGATGCGGGCGCCCCGCCTCTTGGCGTGCTCGAGCTCCTCCAGGATCACGATGCCGGACCCCTCGGCGAGCACGAACCCGTCCCGGTTCTTGTCGAACGGACGGGACGCGGCAGGGGGGTTGTCGTTCCGGGTGCTCAGGGACCTGGCCGCACAAAACGAGGCCAGCCCGATGGGCGTGACCGCGGCCTCGGAGCCCCCGGTGACCTGGACGTCACTGCGCCCGTAGGCGATGTTGCAGAAGGCCTCGCCGATGGAGTGATTGCCCGATGCGCACGCGCTGGACACGCAGAAGTTGGGCCCCCGCAGCCTGAACTGGATGGCGATGTTGCCGCTGGCCGCGTTGGCCATGAGCCTGGGCACGCAGAACGGGGAAACCTTGGAGGGTCCCTTGTCCAGGAGCTTGAGGTGTTCCTCCTCGATCTCCTTGATCCCGCCGATCCCGGTGCCCACGATGGACCCGATGCGGTGGGGGTCTTCGGTGGCCAGATCCAGCCCGCTGTCCCGCACGGCCTGGGTCGCCGCGGCCACGGCGTACTGGGCGAAGCGGTCCATGCGCCGGCTCTCGCGCTTCTCCACGTACTGGGTCACGTCGAAGGTCTTGATCTCGCCCGCGAAGTGCACCGGGTAGGCCGCGGTGTCAAAGGACTCGATCGTCGAGACCCCGCTCTTGCCTGCGCAGAGGCTCTCGAACACCAGGTCTACGGACTCTCCCAAGGCCGTGACGCACCCCAGACCCGTGATGACCACCCGTCTTCGTTCCATGGCCGGAGCTACTTGCCTTCCGCCTTCTTGGTCTGGGCCACCTTCACGATGTAGTCGATGGCGGCTCCCACGGTCTGGATCTTCTCGGCCTCCTCGTCCGGAATGCTCAAGTCAAACTCGTCCTCGAACTCCATGACCAGTTCGACCGTGTCCAGGGAGTCGGCGTTGAGGTCGTTGATGAAGGAGGTCTCTCGGGTGATCTCCGCCTTGTCAACGCCCATCTGCTCGCTGATGATGTCAATGACCTTCTTCTCTATGGCCTGAACATCCACGTCGATCTTGTCCACGTGTCTTCCTCCCTAAATGGTAAGGGAACCTTGTTTTCGTTCCAGGACACCCAGGCCTGCCGTCCGTTCGGGTGCCGCAAGTTGGCGGTATATTAGCGACAGGCCAGGGGTTACACAACCGTTTTTCCTGTTTTTTACATGGCCATGCCGCCGTCCACGCACAGGACCTGTCCGGTAATATACCCGGCCTCGTCCGAGGCCAGAAACGCCACGGCCCTGGCCACGTCCTCGACCGTGCCGAACCGCTTGACCGGGATGATGCCCAGGGCCGCCTCCTTGACCGCGTCGGGCAGCACGGTGGTCATGTCCGTCTGGATGAACCCCGGGGCGATGCAGTTGGCGGTCACGCCCTTCTTGCCCATCTCCCGGGCCACGGACTTGGTCATGCCGATCAGGCCGGCCTTGCTGGCCGCGTAGTTCGCAGACCCGGCCTGGCCCATCACGGCGGCCACGGAGCTGATGCTGATGATCCGGCCGAACTTGTTCCGGATCATGGATCGGGCCGCCACCCGCGTGGCCACAAACGCGGCCCGGAGGTTGACCGCCATGACCTTGTCGTAGTCCTCGTCGCCCATCTGGATCATCAGCTTGTCCCGAGTGATCCCCGCATTGTTGACCAGGATGCCGATGCCGCCGTGGTCCGCGGCCAGTTGGTCCAGGACCTCGGTCAGGTGGTCGGTCTGGGTGATGTCCACGCACCGGGTCACCACGTCGCCCCGGCCTGCGCAGGCCTGTTCGAGCTCGCCCAGTTGCTGGGCGTTCAGGTCCAGGCCCGCGACCGTGCGGCCCTGCCTGAGCAGCTCCAGGACGATCGCCCGCCCAATGCCCCTTGCCGCGCCGGTCACCACTGCCAATCGTCTCTCCGCCATCATCGCATCCCTATCAGAGAATCCGGAAACCCGCTTTCAGAACTTGGCCCCCTCCAGGCTTGCCAGGTCGTGGATCGGGGTGATGTCCGCCCTGCGGTGGATCCGGCGCATCAGGGAGGTCAGGACCTTGCCGGGCCCGATCTCCACGAACCGCTCCACCCCGTCTGCGAGGAGCCTCTCCATGCACCCCTGCCACAACACGGGCGAGGTCAACTGCCTGACCAGGCCGGCGGGCACGGACCGGCCGTCTGCGTAGTAGTCCGCTGTGGCGTTGGACAGGACCCGCACGGGCGAGGGATCCCGGAGCGGACATCCTGCCAGGGCCTGCTCGAGCGCGGCTGCAGCGGGGGCCATCAGGGGCGTGTGGAACGCGCCGGCCACCTCCAGGCGCACGGCCTTGGCAGCCCCGAGCGCGGGGGCCAGCGCCTCTGCCCGCTCGCAGGCCGCCCTGGTCCCGCTGATCACGATCTGGCCCGGGCAGTTGTAGTTGGCGGGCTGGAGGGACTCGCCCTGGGCGGCCTGGTCGCACAGGGCCCGGGCCTTCTCGGGGTCCAGGCCGATGATGCTGACCATGGCACCGGGCGTGGCGTCCGCTGCGGCCTGCATGGCCCGGCCCCTGGTCCACACGAGCCGCAGGGCCTCCTCGAACCCGATGACGCCGGCCGCGTGCAGGGCCGTGTACTCGCCGAGGCTGAGCCCAGCGCACACGTCGGGCCTGATCCCCTGGCCGCCCGGGCCGGCCTTCAAGGCCTCCAACAGGGCCACGGAGGTGGTGAAGATCGCGGGCTGGGACATGGCCGTGGTGTTGAGCTGCTCTGCAGGGCCCTCGAAACAGAGCTTGGCCAGGTCCAGACCGAGGATCCGGCCGGCCTTCTCATAGACCGCCGCAGCCTGGGGGATGGCCTGGGCCACGTCCTTGGCCATGCCCACAGTCTGGGCGCCTTGTCCTGGGAATAGAAAGGCCGTTCTCATGGCGTGCTTCGCTTGTTCAACCGAGGATCCTTGCGGGGGCTGCGAACCTCCATGCCCAACCGAAATCCCTCTGACCGTACTCCTAGAATCGAACGACGTTGGCGCCCCAGGTCAGGCCCGCGCCGAAGGCCACAAAGATCGCCCGATCCCCCTTCTTGATGCGCCCGGTCCGCAGGCATTCATCCAACGCAATGGGGACCGAGGCCGCGGAGGTGTTGCCGTACCGGTCGACGTTGACGAAGACCTTGTGGTCCGGCAGGTCCAGTCTCTTGGCCGCGGACTCGATGATGCGGGCGTTCATCTGGTGCGGGATCAGTAGGTCGAGCTGGTCCATCGCCAGGCCGCAGGCCTCCATGCAGTGCGTCACCGATTCCACGATGCGGCGGACCGCCTGCTGGTAGACCTCGCGGCCGCGGATCGTGATGTAGATCTGGTTCGGGTCGTCCAGGGGCTTGCTGACCGGATGCCGGGACCCGTAGGCCCGGCACAGGAGGGATTCCCATCCGGTCCCGTCCATGCCCACGGTGCTGTAGAGGACGCCCCGATCCGGCTCCTCGCCGCGTTCGAGCACCACGGCCCCGGCCCCGTCGCCGAACAGGATGCAGCTGCCCCGGTCCTTCCAGTTCGTGACCTTGGTGAGGGTCTCTGCCCCGATGACCAGGGCCCTGCGGGCCTGGCCGCTCTCCACGAACTGCTGGGCCGTATACAGGGCGTACACGAATCCGCTGCACGCGGCCGCCAGATCGAATCCCCACGCGCGGGATGCGCCGATGCCCTCCTGCACAAAGCAGGCCGTGGCCGGCAGGACCATCTCCGGGGTGACCGTGGCCACCACGATCAGGTCGATGTCCTGGGCGTGGACTTGGGCGTGGTCCAGGGCCCGCTTGGCCGCCTCGATGGCGAGCGACCCTGTGCTCTCGTGGTCCGAGACCCGCCGGGTCTTGATCCCGGTGCGGGTGGAGATCCACTCGTCGGAGGTCTCCACCGTCTTGGCCAAGTCGTCGTTGGTGACGACCCTGCTGGGGACACTGGAACCGCTTCCCGTGATGACGGCACGATACCTGGGGGGGCGGGCGTCAGCTGGCTTGTGCATCCGGTATCCCTACGGGTCTCTGCGCCAGATACTCCGAGATCACGGCGTTGATCCTCTTGCTGTGGTACTTCTTGGCGGTCAAGATGGCGTTCTTGATGGTGCGGGCCTGGCTCGCGCCGTGGCAGATCAGGGCGGTCCCGTCCACACCCAACAGGGGGGCGCCCCCGTACTCGTTGTAGTCGTACTTCTTGTAGATCCGCATCATGACGGGCTTGAACATCATGGCCAACGGGAGCTTCTCCCGCATCAACTCCTGCTTGATCGTGCGGAACAGCCCGTCCACCAGGCCCTCCGTGAGCTTGAGCACCACGTTGCCGACGAACCCGTCGCAGACCACCACATCCGCAACGCCCGTCAGGATGTCCCGCCCCTCCACATTGCCGTAGAAATCGAGATCCCCGTCCTCCTTGATCATCTCGCGGGCCTTCTTGACGGTCTCGTTGCCCTTGGCGTCCTCCTGCCCGATGCTGAGGATCCCGACCTTGGGGTGGGCCACATCCAGGAGGTGCTGGGAGTACGCGCTGGCCATCACGGCGTACTGGTAGAGATGGACCGGCTTGGACGCGATGTTCGCGCCCAGGTCGCAGATCACGACCGGCCCGCCGAACGTGGGGAACACCGCGGCGATGCCGGGGCGGACCACACCCGGCAGGGTACGCATCCGCATCTGGAAGGCCGCCACGCAGGCCCCCGTGTTGCCTGCGGAGATCACCGCGTCGGCCCTGTCCTGCTTGGCGAGCTTGGCGATCACGGCGATGGAGCTCTTCGGCTTCGCGCGGAGGCTCTCGACCGGGGGCTCGTCCATCGCAATCACGTCCGGGGAGTCGTAGATGGACAGGCGAGGCCTCGGGCCGCCGAAGGCGGCCAGCTTGGACTCCACGATCTCCTTGCGTCCTACCAGGATCACCTCGTCGTCCGAGTCGAGCTGATCCAGCGACTGCGTGGCCCCTTCGACAATGGCGTCCGGGGCGTGGTCGCCACCCATGGCATCCAATGCTATACGCATGGTCTACTTTTCTTCTTCCTCTTTCTTGCCCAGCTTGAGCGTGATCTGGGGATTCACGTAGCCGCAGTTGGTGCATGCGGCGTGGGGGAGCTTGGCTTGACTACACTTAGGGCACAGGGAGTAGTTCGTCGGGGTCAGATGCTTGTGGGCCCGCCGACTGCGAGTGCGGCTGCGGGCCATCTTCTTTGTCGGTAACATGAGTATTCAACTCCAGGGCACATCCACACATAGAAAGATCCCCGATCCTGACTGGACCGACGAGGAATGGGGTATAGATACAGATCCGTCGCCCTTGTGTCAAGCCCAATTTCCGTGCCGTCCCCCGATCCGGGGCCGCCCCCACAGGGGCTGTTTCGGTTGCTTTTCCGGCCGGACGTGCTAGAACGGCAATCCGTGACCTTCGAGTACCAGGAAACCCACTGGTTCTTTGCCCAGGTGGCCAACGAGTCTGCAGGCGCGGCCCAGACCGAGCTGCACAGGCTCGGCGCGGACCGGACCTGTCCCATGTACCAGGGGATCCAGTTCCAGGCCGGGCCGGAGGCCCTCTATCGCATCAACTACAGCTCGCGTCTGATCACGCGGGTCTATGCCCCGCTGGTCCGCTTCGCATGCGAGGCCTCCCAGGTCCTGTACAAGCGGGCCTATGCCGTGGAGTGGGAGGCCGTGTTTTCCCCGGACCAGACGTTCGCGGTCACGGCCACGGTGTCGGAC
>JAGOQT010000242.1 GCA_018007255.1 Phycisphaerae bacterium
CCGCATGGTCGCGCGGATGCGCAGGGCCGCCCTGCACGCCCTCGGCCAACACTGGCCGGCGGGCCCCCAGACCCTCGGCCTCGCGCAGGCCCTGCTGCTGGGCCACCGCCAGGACATGGACACCCGTCTCAATGAGGACTTCCGCAACACGGGCCTGCTCCACTATGTGAGCCTGTCCGGCATGCACTTCGGCATCCTGGTAGGGATCGTCTGGTTCCTTGCGAAGACCGCGGGGCTGCTCAGACCTGCAAGGGCCGCTGTATGCGGGGTCGCCGCAGCCCTGTTCCTGCTTCTGGTCCCCGCAACGGCCCCAACCCTGCGCGCGGCCATCCTCTGCTGGGTCTTCTGCGGAGCAGCGGTGCTGCGGCGGCAGGGCCACCCCGTCAACACCCTGGCCCTGGCAGCCGTGATCCTCCTGTTGGCCAGACCCACCCAGTTGTTCGACGTCAGCTGGCAGTTGTCCTTTGCGTGCATGCTCGGGATCTTCACCCTGTCCAAACCGATCGACCGGGCCCTTCAACACTGGGCCGGCTTGGACCGGCCCTCCTCCCCGGCCGGCACCCCCGCCGCTGTCCGCCTCCTGCAACGCGCCTCTCAGGGCCTGCTCTCCCTGTGGTCCGTGGGTCTCGGCGCGTGGGTGGGCAGCGCGGGCATCAGTCTGTACCACTTCTACGGCCTCACCCCTTTGTCGGCGGTCTGGACGCTCCTGGTCCTGCCCGGGGTATGGCTGGTGATGACCCTGGGTCTGGCCAAGATCGTGCTGGCCTTCCTGATCCCCGGACTGGGTCCGGCCATGGCCCGCCTTGTGTCCGGATCCGTCGACGCACTGATCTGGGCCGTCCATCAGATTGCGGAGCTGGACCTGTCCAGCCTGCGGATCGGCCACATCGGGGCGGCCCCCATCCTCCTCTACTACGTGCTCGTCCTACTCGCCCTGCTCGCCCCTCGGCGCCATCCCGTGGTGCGAAGGACGGCCCTCGCCGGCCTGGCCGTTGTGGTCGTGGCCTGGGTCGGGTGGACCAAGTGGAATCACACCCACCACCCGGACCTGAGGCTCACCTGTCTGGCCGTGGGACACGGTCAGGCCGCCGTCGTACAGATCCCCGGTTCGCGGGCACTTCTCTTGGATGCCGGATCCCTGCACAGGTCGGACATCGGCACCCGCGTCGTCAACCCGTTCCTGGACTACGCGGGGCTGTCCAGCCTGGACGCAGTGGCAGTCAGCCACACGGACGCGGACCACCTCAACGGCCTCCCGGAGGTCTTCCGCCACGTCCGGACACACGCCCTGTATGCAGACCTCGGCCGGGCCCAAGCAGCGACCTCGCAGGCGCCGGAGGCGGACACCCTGCAGGGGAGCGACCTCTTGTGTCAATCCCTGGACGAGGAGGACATCCCCCTGCGGTCCCTCGCGGAGATGCCCCACGATTGGGGCCAAGGCGCAGACCTCGCCCTGCTGTGGCCGCGCCCCGACGACCCGGCGGCCCTGGTGCCGCTGAGCGACAATGACCGCTCTGCCGTGGTGCTGATCCGGTTCGGAGGCCGGCGGGTCCTCCTGTGTTCCGACATCGAGCAGCACGCACAGGAGGTCCTGATGAACCTCTATCCGGACCTCCGTGCCGATGTCCTGGTGGTCCCCCACCATGGCTCCACCAAGACCCTGGCTCCGGGTTTTGTCGAGCGGATCGACCCCAAGGTCCTGGTCTGCAGTTGCAGCCCCTCACAGACCCAAGGCGGCCAGGTCCTCCAACCCAGGGGCGGCCAGGTCGCGTTCTACACGGGCCGCGACGGTGCGATCACGATCCGCCTGGACAAGTCCGGAGGGATCCGGGTCGCAGCCCACCTGGGTCCCGCATACGCCCTGGGACCCCGCCGGCGATGAGTCCCCCACCCTGCGCAGGAGGTCGAGCACACGGCCGCGGTCCAGGCCGCGGATCAGCCGGATCCGGGCGACAGCCGGGCGAGCGACTGTCTGGCCGACCCGTTTGTGGGGTCAATCCGCAAGGCCTCTCTGAACTGGACCCCGGCCTCCTGGCGCAGGCCCGCCTGGACCAGCGCAGAGGCGTACAGGAGCCGGCTCGTCAGGCGGTCAGGAAAGAGCCGCACCTCAAACGCGAGGTGTTCGCAGGCCGTGCCAAAGTCCTGCTGTGCCAAGGCGAACAGGCCGTAGAGGTGGTGCAGGTACCAATCGTCCGGACTCTTGGCCAGCGCGGCGGTATAGGTCTGGGCCACGTGCCGGACATCCGCCGCTGTGATCTCCTTGCGCCGAGCCTCCAGGCCCTGCTCCGTGCGGGCCTGGGTCCGGGCATGGTCGAGTTGGTCCAGAAAGGGCGGTCGGCTGGTGGTCAGGGCGATCCCCGCGTCCATCTGCAATTGGACCCACGGGGTGAGCCCCAAGGCCTGCGCACACTCGTCCTGGGACAGCGGGGTCGCCCCCGTGGCCAACGATTCCCCCATCGCAGCCGCCACGGCGGGGAGGAAGGTCCGGGCCAGGAGGTAGTTGCCGGTGAACGTCGGATGGACGTGGTCGTGGAACAGGCCCTGGCCCGGCAGGCCGTGATCACTGGCCTGACTCTCCGCAAAGGACTGCTCCGCATCGACCAACGTGCGCGAGCCCCCGCGCGCTCGGCCGGCAACGTCTCGGATGGCCCGGTTGATCTGCGTGTCCGCGCGAAAGGCCAGTGCATCCAGGTCACAGGCCCGCGTGTAGTGGGTGCGGGCCTGGCCGAATTGGCCCTGTGCATACAGGCAACGGGCCAGCCGGAAGTGCAGCTCGGCGAAGCGATCGTCCAACCCCGCCGCTGCACGGTACTGCTCCACGGCGACGTCATGCCGGCCATCCGCTTCGGCCTGTGCGCCCCGGGCATCTAACAGCTCCCACTGTGCCCTCTGAGCGGCCGTCAGGTCGGACCTGTGCAGGGACCCCAGCGGAGGGCAGTTCTTCAGGTTGACGGCTACGGTCGAGACCACGACCCTTGCGCCGCACCCCTCCGCGACGCGGCAGATCTCCTCGAGATTCGATCGGAAACCCCTGTACACGGCCTCGCGCCTGGGGTCGTCCAGGGCCACGCGATACCCCCTGAAGAACTCCATGTCCTGCCTGTTCTCCTCGCCGGCCTTCGAGGCGTCGCGGAGCCGGGTGAACCCCTGGCCGATCCGGAGGGACTTGAGCCAGTGCACCGCGCGGATCAGCGTGCGATTCCGATCCAGGAAGCTGGAGTTCGGGCCCGGTCCATGCAACCCCACGACCTCGTTGTTGCCGAGGTAGAGGACGAAGAGGTCCGGCTCGGCCCGGGCGCAGTCGCGAACGGCGGGCAGAAGGATGTGCGAGTTGACGCCCCTCATGGCCGCATTGACGACCTGGAATCGCTTCTGGGGAAACTGCGACCGGAGAAGGACCTCCAGGATCCGGCTGAATCCGAAGGCGGGCTCGGGCACACCCTGCGCAGCGGACTCTCCCAAGACGAAGATCCGCACCGTGTCCGGGGGCTTTCTCACCTCGATCCGGGCCGGGAGCATCTTCCCCGTTGCAGCCGGACCCGAGTAGAAGGGGATGAGGTACTTCTCGTTGACGGTGTAGTACACCCCGTCAGGCGTCTTCACCAGAAAGCAAGTGGGGGAACCGTAGCCGAAGACCCGCAGGCCCAGCTCAAGGAACACGGCGAAGAGCAGCGGGGATAGGATCGCCGCCGCCATCCGCATCCGCCACAGGCGCCGCCCCGCGGCAGCGCGCTGTCTGGTGTTGGACCGAGATCTCCCCTTGGGCTTCACAGAGGATACTCCTGTCTCCAGTTCCCCTCCATGCTACCCATGAACAAGGGCCTGGGCAAGCATCGCCCAGGCCCTTTCTGGCTCTTTGGATCTCCGATCTCACAGCGATCGGATCCTCTCTGCTTACAGAGCAAGCGGCGTAACGTCGTTCATCCACCGCTCGACCATCATGGCGTAATCGATCAGGTCCACCACGCAGTCGCCGTTCAGGTCGCTCTGGTAACGCTGACCACTTGCGGTGCACCCGCCGGCCGGTGCGTCACTCAGATCGTCCGGACCCACCGCGACTTGCCTGGCAATCGTCTCGACCGGAAGGACCTTGTCATAGATCCTGAACTCGTTGATCGCGGCCACCAGGAGCGTATCGTTGTACTGGGACCGGCCGATCCAGCAGTTGTTGTCCGTGAGATCGCTGAGCTTCATATGAAGGGTGTTGTGACCCACGGGAATGCCGTTGACGTAGAGCTTGGCTCGATTGCCGACCTCGTCCCACACGGCCGTGATCACGACCTCCTGGTTCAGGGGCAACTGACGTCCAGTGGGGCTCGGATACACATGCCTCTCGCTGACCGTGGGCATTCTATAGGACATCCTCACGTAGCCGTTGGATCCGCTGGTCCTCGAGGCCACATAGACGCTGCCGGAGGTGGGACCTCCGCCACCCGTGGACTGATCTTCACCGCCGTCGCTGGTCCCGAAGTCCCAGATCCGCTGCCAACTCTGGGTCCCCATGGGCGTGATCCAGGCCACTACGGTCATCTGGGTCATCGGTGTCGAGGTCAGAATGCCATTGGGCAGGTCCACGTAGTCGCCTGTACCCGCACCGGAGGTCTCACCGCTGTTGCCCAGGACCAGCTTGCCGTTCTCAAACTTCGACTTCCCGGTATTGTTCAACAGTATGCCATCCCAGGCGCCCGCGTTGTCGCCCGTCTGGTTCACGACGTCCTTGACGAAGACCAGATCCACATCGGCCTCGTTGAAGGTGTACCGGTGGACCAGCCCGTGCCGCACATCCAGGACGGCGTCCGGAGACTGGACCCCACTGGCCACACAGTAGTACGAGCCCTCATTCGCATCCGTCACGGCCGTAAAGGCCAGGCTGCCCCCTGTTCCGAGCGACGTCCCGGTCCCACCCTGCTTGTACCACTCGATGGGCCCGAAGTTCCACGGATACATGGCGACGGCCGCGGCACGCAGGGTCGCGGCCGTATTGACGTCAGCGGCCGCACCGGTCACGGTCAAGGCAGCGAGGGCATCCGGCTGTGCGGGATTGGTGTCCTGCACGTACTGGCCGTCGATGACCTGGATCGAATTCACGTCCGCCGGGGTCGTCGTCCAGCCGACCGAGCCGTTGTCGCCGCCCGTGCCCTCATTCATGACCATGTAGAAGGCATAGAACTGGCCGGCCTGCAAGAACTGGGGGGCCGACTTCTGCCCAGCCTGTGCTGTCCAGGCGTTTGCACCCGTGTACCCCGAGACCGAGCAGATCTGCACGGCCTTGGCGATGTCCGCATTCGGTGACAGGGCAAAGCTGCTGTTGTCGTCCGACGCAACGTAGAACGTATAGACGCCGTCTGCGGGCGGGACGAGGAAACCCGTGACGTACCCGACGTAGTAGTTCGTGGTGTAGGCCAGGCTGGTGTCCGTCCACTCGATCTTGGCCAGGGGGACCTGTGCGTTCGGCGCAGTGCCGCCCCGGACCACGGCCAGTGCTGCCGCTGCCGAGGATACGTTTGTGTTCTCCCACCGATTGAGGGTCACGGCCGAGGCCGTCACGGACAACCCGAGGGCAATAAGGAGTGTTGCCACAATCCACTTTCTCATAGCCAATCCCCTAACAAAGAGGCTCTCGTTTGCCTATCTCGATATCGCACTCAGAACAACTGCACACATTCCTGCTCACTGCCCTCCTGCAATGTCCCGGCTACCTCCTTTCTCCCCATAGGGATCAGACTGCAAGGTCGCGCGCAAACTCTTACGGAACCCTATCTTCTATCGGCAGACTCCCCCATCCACTGCACCGTCCCGCGACCGAATCGGCCCCTTGCCGGAGCCCGGAGGATGCGCAGAGGTGAGCCCCAGCGACCCCGCGGCCGCCGACAGTACTGAAAACAGGGATTCCCTCCTTCAGGTCTACCAGAGGACACCCTTTCCACCGTGGCGCACCATGGCGCCCATACCTCCGTTGCCCACAACGGACTGTCGCCCTGCGCCGGTTCAGCGCACTGCGTCCACGCCGATACCGGGCCATGGCCGGCATCCAGGCAATCTTACTCTACCTCGCCGAGATGCCCAATGCAACCGAAAAACAGTACGGCAGCGACCGCTTTTTTAGGACGCTTCTCCTGCACAGGTAGGTAGGCGACCCTTCTCCACAACGTCAGCCCCGACCCATCGCTCCATGCCCCCCCAAAAGAAACCAGCCCCCTTCCTTGACCCGGACAGGGGGCTGGTGGATGTCTAGGGAGGCAGATCTCTGTGTCACCCTCGATACTGAACCACGATCTCCACGCGGCGGTTCTTGGCCTTGCCCGCGGAGCTGGTGTTCGGACCAATTGGTCTCGCCTGCCCGCACCCACCGGCCATGATGTCCGCCTCAGGTATAC
>JAGOQT010000243.1 GCA_018007255.1 Phycisphaerae bacterium
GTGCTGGTCCGTGGCGGGATCCAGGCCCGAGGTGTTGACCGTGTTGGCCGGTCCCATCTTGTCGCCCATGGAGCTGGAGGCCGTGGCCTGGATCGGCGTGGCGACAGGGTAGCTGTAGGGCTCGGTCGTGAAGCTCCAAATGGCGCCGTTCATGCCTGCGCCGACCTCATCTACGCGCCAGTAGTAGGTGGTCCCGTAGGCGAGACTCCCGGCCGGATCGAAGGTGTTGGCGCCGTGGTCTTGTACGGCCAATACGCCGAGGGGATTGGACCTGCTGGCGTTATTGACATCCTCAAGACTGGTCCCGAGGTACACATCGTGGGCCTGTGCCGTCGTGCCCGGCGACCAGGAAAGGGCAACGGAACAGGGTACGTCCGTCAGTCCATCCGACGGAGAGGGCTCGGACGCCATCGTGTCCGGGAGTAGTGGTTCGCCCAGCATGTACTTGACGATGTTCGAGAAGAGCTTCCAGCCGTCGTCGGTCAGGTTGTAGGCCCTCATGGGGTAAGTGCCTGGGACTTCATGCGCGCCTATGCCCATGACGTACATCCTGGGGCCCGCGGGTGTGTAGGCAGAGCCGTTGTAGAACGGCGTTCCCGCCTTCCACTCGACGATCCAGCACCAATCCTGGACCAGATCGGTGGGCACGGTCTTGGCGAGCAAGGTGCCGTTGCCGGGATTGTTCGTCGCAAGGTAGGAGGCATGACCGGAGCCGAGGGCGGGATCGATGGCACTCAACTGGTTGTGATTGTCCAGGGGTACTCCGACGAATATGGGGTGCGTGGGTACCACAGCCTGCAGCAGCGGCGAACCCTGGTCCCCGTTGTTGCTGGGAAGCGTTCCATCTCCATTGTTGATCCACTGCCAACGGTTGCTCCTGGCAATGTAGGGACTGGTGAGCATCAAGGGCTTCGTGACGGAGTTCCACCGTGTGATTTCCGCCGCATCCGTCGCGTAGGTGCCGCTCTGGGTCGTACAACTGGCGACGACCAGGTCAGCCGCATTCAACTCCACAACGAGGGCGTCGGTGAGTGCCGCCCAGTTGCCCGGTCTGAAATCGACCTCATAGCCTGCTGCGGTCAGCTTGTCGACCCAGTCCTGGGCATCATTCCGACCGTCCGCGTCGTCGTCCCTGCCAGCTTCTGCCACCCAGATGATGGTCTTGGCATCAACCGGTATGACTGCACAGAAGCTGACCAAGAGCAGCAGAGAGACGAGTCTCTTCATCATGATAGTCCTCCTTCAAGAGTCGTATGAGATTGTGGTCTGTCTCCGATATGCCTGTGTCAACTCATGGAGCTATGACGAATCCGTGCACCCTCATCTTGCACACGCTGCATCTCCAGGAATCTGACCGACCGTTCGCTGCGGGGCTGCTGACTCCTGAACAGTCTCCTCAAATACGGCCCCTTTGGGGGCCAGCTTGGCCATGTGGTCCCGCCAAGGCACACACTCGCATACTACAGCACCGACCCGGGGATGTCAAGTGAGCCGAAGCATGCGCTCGCGGCGCACCCGCAGGAGCCAAGTTGCCACGCACGGCCGGGAGCTGTGGAGATTGAGAAGCAGGAAGACACAGCTATGGCCCGATTGCCGGGACTCTCGCTGCCTGTGCGCTGCGTTTGTCCAAGCCGTCTCCTCCAGCAAACAGAGGCATGGCCCGCGGCACGTACTCAAGTGTAAATCGATTGCAGATCGTGGGTTGCGGCATCCGTGGAAAGGACTGCGCCTATCGCCCCTCCCGGTCACATGAGCCAGGGGCACGCACCTTGCGATGCGTGCCCCTGGGTGTCTTCGTGTCTTGTGGATGTTGTGGAGGCCTACCGATCGCCTGCCAGGTAACGAGCCTCGGCCTCGGACAACGCACGATTGTAGATCCGGATGTCATCCAGCATGCCGGTGAAGAACGCCTCCGGGCCCGTGTTACCGCCCACGGCGCGGGCACCGATGTAGGTGTTGTGAGTCGTCGCCGCGACCTTGGCGCCGGCGTTGGTCGTGACCACCGTGTCGGGGATTCCATTGACATAGATCGTCTTGGTGTTCGCCACATGGTCATAGACGCACGTGATGTGAATCCACTCGTTCACAGGCGGAACGAGCACGCTGGCCGTGTCGTCTTGGCCGACGCCGCGAGTCGTGAAGCACAGGCTGGTGCTGCTGTGACGGCGTACCTGCCAGCCGACGTTGCTTTCGCCGCGATTGCCTACCATGACATGGTTCCAGGCGGTCCCCCAGGCTCCGATATTGGCCCAGAGTGAGATGCCCAAGCTGCCCGCCGGGTTGAACGCGGCCTTGTTGCCCAGGTCTACGCAGTCCGAAACGCCGTTCAATCCCAGAGCCGTTCCCAGGCCGGTCCGGCCCGTCTCGTAGGTCGGAGTGCCGCCCACCGTGCCGTTGTTGCCGTTGCCCGATCCGTCCTGGACGCTGCCTTCCATCGAGTACCAGGCGACCAGTCCGATCTGGCCCGGATCGCTCGGGACGACCACCGCAGGGGCCTCTCTGTACAGCCGGATGTCGTCCACGTACAGGACGCCCTTGCCGGTCCCGGAGACCCCGATCGTCAGGCTGCTGACCGCCTTGACCGACAGGCCCGACAGGTCCACGTTCCACTGGTTCCACAGGCCGTTGGTCAGGTCTGCGGCGTTGCCGTTGTAGGAGACATTGGTCCCGTTGATCTTCAGGTAGAGCTGGCCGGCCCCATTGGCCAAGTCGCCCCGGAAGAACAGGACCAGGGTCTTGAGGCCGCCTGCGGTCCAGTCCTGGGCCGGGCTGAAGGTCAAGACCGCCTCGGACACGCCCGATCCGCTGGTGTTGTCATAGGATAAGGGCATGGCCTGCTGGCCGCCGTGCACGATCGACCGTTCCACATAGGGCGGGTCGGCATTGCCCACTGCCGAGCCTGTGCCGTTTCCGCCGTAGGCGGTCACACCGCAGTCCGGCGTGTCAGAGTAGCCCAATCCGTCTTTCCAGGAGAAGAAGATCCGTTTGCACTGGCCGTTGTAGGACTCGAAGTCGTCCACGACCTTGTAGACCGATGTGGACAGGCTCCAGACGTCGCCCTCCCAGGAAGCGGGCGTGGCCGCGTCGTTGACCTCGTCGACCCGCCAGTAGTAGGTCTGGCCGTACTGGCCGCCCAGGGCCACCTGGTGGTCCGTGACGGTCTGGGCCAGGGCCAGGGCGTTGGGGTCTGTGCCGAGGTACACCTCATGCCGGACTGCATCCCGTCCCGGGCGCCAGTTGAGCAGGACATCCGCGGCCACGTTCGCTGCCCCGGACTCGGGCTGAGGCCCATAGGCACGCGTGGGGGCCTGGAAGAACCGGACCTCGCTCAGGCTGTAGATACTGCCCCCGCCCCAGGTGCTCAGGCAGGTCAGTCTCACATGCTGGGCCACTGCGCCGCCCAGATCCACGGTGGTGTTGTGCACATAGTCGATCTGGCCGGTCGCCTGGGCGAACTCGGGGACATTGGGGACCTCTGTCCAGGTGGTCCCGTCTGCGGAGACCTCGACCTTGGCCTGCTTGACGCCGTACCCGAGGAGCTCCTCCAGGGCCTGGTTGGAGTTCCAGACCCACATCTGGTCGAGCTTGAGGACGCGGTCGAAGTCATACTGGATCCAGGTGGGCTGTGGGCCGGCCTTGCTGCTGACCCACATGGTGGTGATTTCGATCGAGTGCTGGTCCGTGGCGGGATCCAGGCCGACGTTGCCGATCGTGTTGGCCGCTTTCATCTTATCGCCCATGGAACTGGAGGCCGTGGCCGCCGCAGGCGTGATCGGATAGGAGTAGGGCTCCACAGTGAAGCCCCACACATCGCCCTTGAAGATCGTGCCGCCTGCAGAGGGGGCGTTGACCTCGTCCACTCGCCAGTAGTAGGTCTGGCCGAAGTCCAAGAGACCGGGCGGATCGAAGTCTGTGGCCGTCTGGCCCTGGCTGAGGAGCACACCGGCCGGAGCAGATCGGGTGGCCGTGCTGACTTCGTCCAAGGCAGTCCCGAAGTACACATCGTGCTGGTCCGCATACATTCCCGATATCCACGTCAGGACGGCATCCGCCCACACACCCTGGGCTTCATTGGAAGGCTTTGGATTGGAGGCGTTCACAGGTGCAGCACCCTGCACGAGCTCAACCGTTCCCATCAGGCTTGGATTCTGCCACGTGTTGTTCTCGGTCGTGTACCAGTCGAGCTGGTTGTCTCGGGCCCCGCCATTGTCGTCATCGTTGACCTGCACCTCGAATCCCATCAGGTCGCCAACAGACGGCCCGCCTTGGTTCTGATAGAGAAGGGTCCAGGGGAACCTGGCTTCACAGGTATACCCGGTGTCGGTCGTCACGATCGCGAAATCGATGCCGTCCGTGGTGGTCCCATGCTGAAAGTTGATCACAGGAGTCGTGGCGTCCCAGTTGAAACGATACTGGTAGTCATCGGTGCCATAGGAAGTCGCCTTGTTGTTGTGGATGTCAATGAAGACCTCTACGCCGTCATCTTGATAGTCCTCTGCCACTGGGTTGTCATGATACAGTGCGTCATCATTGACATCGATGAAGACATAGAGATATTGTGGATCCCACAGGGCCCGCCAACTGCCTGAACAGCCGGTTGGCGAGGCTGCACCCTGCACGACGTTGGCTACCTGACGGGGAGCTGCACCAGGCCAGGCGATGTCCATAACGCCGTCTATCTTGATGGGGTAGCCTGTCGATGGAATCTCAGCATCAGCAGCAAAGACATGAGCGGCGGTACTGAACGCCAGAACAAGAAAAGTGAACCAGGTGATCTTGCCCTTCATGGTATGCCTCCTTCTGGACCTCTACTGAGACCGGCGCGGCCGCGCTCCCGCCACGCGCGAGAGCGACCCCGGCTGTGCCGTTCGTTCGGCGGCTTCTGCTCGAAATTCGACATCCTTCCATCAACAGGTTACGGTGGACACGACCGGTCCACACCGACGTACAGATACCCTACCCAGGGCAGTCCAGGATCGGAACCGCCTCTACCGACATTATTATACCGCATGGCGGCATCGAGATTGGACTGGAAAAGCAGAGGAATGGACAGATTATCGGAACTCCCCTCAGGGATCGGGATCCGCAAGACTCGCTCCCGCGTGTCTATCGCTGTCGAAGGTCGAAACAGTTTGCATTGTAAACCTTCTAAAAAAAACAACTTGCGAAACTGCCTTGCAGGGGCATGCACTGCGTACGCAAGTGTGTCACGAAGAGACCCGATGCGTCCAGTGTCGGAACCGCGTGCGCCCCAGCCCTGCAGGTGATGGGGTCTACAGTCTGTAGTATCCCTCCCACCCCTTGCGAGGCGGGACGCCTGCGAGCAGTTCGTTGGCGACCTTGTTGTTGGTGACCTGCCGGGTCTTCGGGTCGAAGGTCAGCCTGCCGTTGCCCCTGTGCGCCATCGCGCCCAGTGCCATCAGAAGGGTCTTGGGGAGGAGCCCTGTTGGGTCTTGGACGAACTGAGTCGCATCAAGCAGGTGGACGTGATCATGCCGAGTCGATCGGGTGTGCAGATCTACCCCTCAACTGCGGAAGGTGGGGTAGTGCGACATCGGCCCCGTGAACCGGCCGGATACACAGTCTGGCGGGCGCCCATACTGAGCCAACATCCCCCGCAAGGTGCAGACACCTGGGTGTGCCCGGTCTGTTGGCGTCCTCGACGTCCATGAACAAGGGGCACGCACCTTGCGATGCGTGCCCCTTTGTGTCTTCGTGTCTTGTGGATGTTGTGGAGGCCTACCGATCGCCTGCCAGGTAACGTACCTCCCCGACCGTCAGGACCCGGTTGTAGATCCGGAACTCGTCGATCAGGCCCTGGTAGTAGCCGTCGTCGGGCCACTGAGAGTGGCCCAGCCAGTTCTGCGTGGTCACGCCCAGGTCCCTGGGGACCACGGCCGTGGCCCCACTGGCCACCACCTCGCCGTCCAGGACCAACTGCAGGGTCATGGCCACGCCGTCGATCACCACTGCCACATGATGCCAGCCCGCACTCAGTACGCCGGGGGCATTGATACCCGACTCCCCGGTGTTGGTCCCGGTCGTAATGGCGAACCGCGGCGGGTTCGTGGTGCCCTGACGCGGAGACAGGAACATGTAGCCCGCAGTGGAGCTGGTGCCGAAGTCGAAGAGCCGCACCCAGGAACCCGTGCTGGCCGTGTCGAAGTTGATCCAGGCAGACACGGTCGCGCTCGTCAGCGTGCTGATCAGGCTGCCGATGGGCAGGTCCACATAGTCGTTGACCCCGTCCAGGGCCAGGGCCTTGCCCAGACCCGCCTTGGAGTCCCCAAAGGTCGGCTCGTTCATGAGCGTCCCGTTGTAGCCCTTGCCTGCTGCGTCCTGGGCGTCCCCCTCAAAGG
>JAGOQT010000244.1 GCA_018007255.1 Phycisphaerae bacterium
GTCTGGCCGGGCAACAGGGTTGTGGTGGGCCAATGGGGCTTGTTCGGGGAGTCCGGGTGGTGCTGGGTCTCCAGGCACAGGCCCCAGTGCTTCCTGTAGGCCTTGCCGTCCTTGCCCACAATGGTCCCGTTCAGGAAGTTCCCGGAGTAGAACTGGATGCCGGGCTCGGTCGTGAAGATCTCCATGACCCGGCCCGTGGTCGGCTCGTAGACCCGTGCGGCCAGGGACAACTCGTCGCCCCGCTTGTGGAGGACCCAGTTGTGGTCGTAGCCGGGGCCGAACCGAATCTGTTCGTCGTCCGCGTCGATGTCCCGGCCGATGGGCTTGGGCTTGCGGAAGTCAAAGGGCGTGTCCGCAACGGATGCCAGCTCGCCCGTGGGGATCAGGCCGGCCGCGACCGGGGTGGTCTGCTCGGCGTTGATCATGAGCTCGTGGCCCAGGACGTCCCGCTCTGCGCACGTGAAGTTGTAGTAGTTGTGGTTGGTCAGGTTGCACACCGTGGGCTTGTCTGTGGTGGCCTCGTAGTCGATCCGCAGCTCGTCCTTCTCGGTCAGGGAATAGGTGACCTTGACCTTGAGGTTGCCCGGGTACCCCTCCTCCATGTCCTTGCTGGTATAGGTGAGCTCCAAGGCGACCCGGTCCTTGTGCTGGACCGGCTTGCCCGCCCAGACCTTCTGGTCGAAACCGAAGGTCCCGCCGTGCAGGTGGTGAGCCCCGTCGTTCGTGGCCAGGGTGTAGGTCTGGCCGTCCAGGGTGAATTTCCCGTTTCCGATCCGGTTGCCGTACCGGCCGATGATGCAGCCGAAGTACGGGCACTTGGCGTGGTTGGGCGCGATGTACCCGTCCAGGGAGTTGTGGCCCAGGACGATGTCGCCCAGGTTGCCGTGTCGATCCGGGACCTTCAGGGAGACCACCGTGCCGCCGTAGGTGATGATCCGGGCCTCAAGGCCATGGGAGTTGGTCAACGTGTACAGGTCCACGGCCTGGCCGTCCGCCGTGGTGCCGAATGCCGATTTCTTGATGTCCATGCCTTGCTTCCCTTTCTCTGAAACCGATCTGTCACAGACCTCGCAGCAGGAGCCGAGCATTACAGCCAGCCAGACCAGAGCGAGACCTTGAGCCATCCAGGATTTGATCATGATTTGCCTCCAATTGCAGAACAGGGATGTCCGGATGCAGTGGGTGCTTGGATGTCGGCCAGGATCGAACCAGACACTACAGTCGCGATGATGGACGCCACAAACACCTCTTCAGAGCCCTCACGGGCACGTTTACAGGACGCAACACACCCCCTAGGCTTGCCGTGCAATTATGGCCTGCCAGGGGGGATAGTCAAGGGATTTTTAAGACCTGCAGGGGGCCGGGGTCTGGGGGCGGGGCGGGTAAGAAACCGGGCAGGAGGCGGCATCCGCTCCGTCTCCTGCCCGCTGCTCCCAACGCAGAGGCGTCTACCTGGCGAAGCTGACCGTGCTCAGCCGGACCTTCTTGTGGGGTTTGGGGGTGGCCGCGACAATCACGGGTTTCTTCTTCTTGCGGCGGTTGATCGTCCGCTGTGCCACATAGGCCGAGGGCTGTCCGTCGGAGGCGACCTGCAGGGCCTGGGCCGGCGTGGCGGCGAAGATGTCCGCGCCGATCTCCTCCCACAGGCCTTCAGCCCGGTTGAACAGGCCGCCGGACACCATGATCTTCATGTTGGGCCAGGCGTTGACCGTCCTGAGGGTATCGATCAAGAGGCGCACTTGAGGGGCCTGCCTGGGTGTGGTCCCGTACAGGACCAGGAGGTCCGGCCCGTAGTCATTCACGAAGCTGAAGAGGTCGTCATTGGTCAGGCCTCCGCCCAGGAACCGGACCTCCCAACCGTCGCTCTCGAACAGGTCGGCCGTCATCTGGGCCCCCAGTTCCTGCAGCTCGGTCTCTGCGCAGCAGATGGCCACCTTCTTGCACCTGGGCGCGTTCCTGGGCAGCTTGTTCTGGAGCTGGTCCACAATGGTCCGATTGATCCGTGTTGCCAGGTGCTCCTGGATATGGGTGATGCGATCCTGGCGGAGCAGCTTCTCGATCGTGGCTGCGATGGGCCAGATCAAGTCCACGTATATGCCGTGTGCGGGTACGCCCTTCTGGAGCGTCTCCTCGACCACCCTGCGGCATGACTGGCGGTCTCCATCCACAAGTGACGAGAGGTAGCGGGCTAGGATCTCATCTTGGATCATCTGTTGGATTCCTTTCACTTGAGTTTTACTTGGATGGTCTATGTATCGCAGAATCACGAGATCGCAAGGCAGGGTGATAATATAACGAGTTAGTCATAACAGCGATATCGGAAAATGGGTAAGTTTTACATGACAAAATGGACAATAACGCCCCCAAGTTATCGAGTCATCTTATATTAAGACGAATACAAGGTCCTATATACTTCCAAATTGTCCATACTAGCCAATTAGTAGATGCGTGTTCGTCCTCAGTCCAACCACACCATACCGTGTCTTCTAGGACCTCTCTGTGGTCCCATGGGACGGTCCGTTTTTCTGGGTCACCGGATTGAACGTACCTGGGGTCAACCCTACAATGGTCGCGTTCCTTCCAAAGCCTGATGGCCTTGGCTCAAGGAGAGTCGCAATGGCAACTGGGGTGCGACCCTGGGGCACTGGGGTTGTCCGTGATCTGGGTCGGTTCGCAGGATTCGCTTGGGGGTCCGTCGTGGCGTGTGTGGCCGGGTGCGGTGCCCAAGGCACACTGCCCCTGGTCTGGACCCAGATGAACATCATCGGGGTGCGGAGCGTCCCCGTGATCATGATCACCGGGGCCTTTGTGGGCATGACCTTGGCGGTGCAGGCGTATGATCAACTGGCCGGCATGGGTCTTGAGGAACATCTGGGTGTCCTGATCAACATCTCGGTGGTCAAGGAGCTGGGCCCTGTGTTGGCGGCCGTGATGCTTGCGGGCCGGGTCGGGGGTGCCCTGACCGCCGAGTTGGGGACCATGAATGTGACCGAGCAGATCGATGCGGTTCGGAGCATGGGGGTAGACCCCGTGCGATACCTCGTGGTTCCGCGGGTGCTTGCGTGCCTGCTCCTGACGCCCGTGCTGATCATCTACGCGGACCTCCTGGGCGTGCTGGGCGGGGCGGCCGTGAGCTTCGGACACCTGGGGATCAACAGCCGCGCGTACTGGAACTTCAGTGCGCACGGCGTGGAGATGTGGGATGTGGCGGTGGGGGTGGTCAAGGGGTTCTTCTTCGGGGGTGCGATCGCCACGATCAGCTGCTACAAGGGTTTCACCTGCAGGGAAGGGGCCCAAGGGGTGGGCCAGGCCTGCACGGAGGCCTTTGTAGCCAGCTTCATCTCGATCCTGGCCATCGACTTCGCCCTGGCGATCCTCTTCAAGTCGATCTATGCGACCTTCTGGCCCTTGGCGGGGTTGTTGGGGTAACCTGTGAAGGACATGGACCGCCCATCTCCCACCACCCCAGGCTCAAGGCCTGCATGCCAGGACCAAGGGATCGTGGTGCTCCGGGGCGTCACCAAGCGTTTCGGCGCCCGGATCGTGCTGGACCAGATCTCTCTCGGCGTGGAGAAGGGAAAGACCACGGTCATCATCGGCCCCAGCGGCTGTGGCAAGACCGTGCTGCTCAAGCACCTGATCGTCCTGCTCCGCCCCACTGAGGGGCAGGTCTGTTTCAAGGGACAGCGGATCGACGACCTGGGCGAGCGGCGCCTGGAGGAGGTCCGCACCCAGTTCGGATTCCTGTTCCAGGGCGGGGCCCTTTTCGACAGCCTGACCGTTGCGGAGAACATCCTGTTCCCGGTCGTCCGCCACGGGGCCCTCCGAGACCGCCGGGCCATGGGGGAGTTGGTCAAGGCCAAGCTGGCGATGGTCGGGCTGGAGGGATTCCAGGACCACTATCCGGCCCGCCTGTCCGGCGGCCAGCGCAAGCGGGTAGCCCTGGCGAGGGCGATCGCCATGAACCCCGAGGTGATCCTGTATGACGAGCCGACCACGGGTCTGGACCCCATCCGGGCGGATGTCATCAACGAGTTGGTCCTCAAGCTTCAACGAGAACTGGCCGTCACCAGCGTGGCGGTGACCCATGACATGCGGAGCGCGTACAAGATCGCGGACCGGATCGTCATGCTCCACAAGGGCAAGGTCGTTGCCGACGGGGACGCGGATGCCATCCGGCATCACCCTCAGCCGGTGGTCCAGCACTTCATCCGGGGCGAGGCCGGGGAAGACGACCTGGAGGGCCTGCGCACAAGCAGCCGCGCGGATCCGGCCGAGGGCCGGCACGGCGACGCCCCACAAGGACCCCCGTAGCCGTGCGGTCGCCCCAGGACGCAACCATGGACAAGGACCCCAGCCAGATCGCCGCGGACCTCGCACCCGTGCTCCGGGGGGACGTCTTTGCGGACCTCATCCACAGGGCCGCGGCCAGCATCGATGCGAGCATCTATCGGATCGTGCCGCAGTGCGTGGTCGTCCCGCGGGGGATCGACGACGTGGCGGCCGTGATGCGATATGCCAGCCAGGAGGCCATCCCCGTTGCGGCGAGGGGCGCGGGCAGCGGCGTGGCCGGGGAGTCCCTGTGCCGGGGCATTGTCCTGGATATGGCGGGCCGGTCCGGAGGGGACGTGGAGGTCCTCCACGACGGCGAGAAGGTCTCGTGTGAGCCGGGCGCGGTGTTGGATGACGTGAACAGGGCCCTGGCCCCGTACGGCAGGATGGTCGGGCCCGATCCCTCGAGCGGCAACAGGGCGACCGTGGGGGGGTGTGTGGCCAACAACGCCACCGGCGCCCATTCCCTCTTGTACGGGCACATGGCCGACCACGTTTGGGCCTTGGAGGGCGTGCTCGCAGACGGGACCGTGGTCCCGTTCCACAACGGCGTCCGGCCTGATCCCAGCGGGATCGGACGGGCCCAGCAGCTCGCGGCCCGGTGTCTGGAGATCCTCTCCCAGGGCGCGGAGGGGATCCAGCGGGCCGTGCCCAACGCCAAGCGGGCCCGCATGGGGTACTCGGTGGCCGGTGTGTGCCACGAGGACCGTGTGGACATGGCCAAGCTCATGTCGGGGTCCGAAGGGACCCTTGGGGTCCTCACGCGGATCTCGCTGGCCACGGTGCCCCTTCCCGCGGCCAAGGGTCTGCTGGAACTTGAGTTCGACAGCCTTCAGGCCATGGCCCAGGCCGTGCCGATCCTCGTGGAGGCCGGGGTCTCCGCCTGCGAGCTGATGGACCGGACCTTGATGGACATGGCCCGGTCTGCCCTGCCTCAGTACCGCGACCTGTTCCCCAAGGAGGGGGCTGCGGTCCTGATGGTCGAACACTTCGGGGCGGATCCGCGAGAGGTCGTGGAGAAGCTCATCCTGACGGACAAGGCGGTGGGGCCTCTGGCCCGTGGCCGCCAGGTCCTCGATCCGGCCGAGCAGAGGAGGCTGTGGAAGTCCCGCAAGGATGCCGTGCCCCTGTTGTACCGCCAGAGAGGGACCAGACAGCCGGTGGCCTTTGTCGAGGACACCTGCGTGGACCCGGCGCGGCTGGGGGAGTACCTGCAGGGTCTGGAGGCGATGGGTCGTCGGCACGGCGTGACCCTGTGCTACTACGGCCACGCAGGAGACGGGGAGCTCCACGTGCGGCCCTATCTGGATCTCGGTGATCCTGAGGACGTCCGGAGGATGAGGCAGATCGCCGAGGAGGTCTTCAGCCTCGTCTGGTCCCTGGGCGGCTCGATCAGCGGCGAGCATGCCTACGGACTCGTGCGGGCCGGGTTTGTGCGGCGCCAGTTCGGGGATGCCTACGTGGAGGTCCTCCGCCGGATCAAGCAGGCGTTTGACCCCCAGGGGATCATGAATCCCGGCAAGGTCGTGAACGACGACCCGGATGTGATGACGCGGGATCTCCGGAGGTCCCGGGCCTTCCTTCCGGAGAGGATGCGGTCCGGCCTGCGGTTTGGACCGGACGAGCTTGCGCTGGAGATCCTGCAGTGCAATGGGTGCGGCCTGTGCCGGGCCGGGGGAGGGGACCAGAGGATGTGTCCGGTGTTCCAGGCCTTGGGCGAGGAACTGGCCACCCCCAGGGCCAAGGCCAATCTCCTGGACCTGTGGGCCACCGGCCAGCTCGACCCCGACCAGTTTGAGTCGCCGGAGTTCCGCAGGGTCCTGGACCTGTGCGTGCACTGCAAGGCCTGCCAGCGGGACTGCCCGTCCGGGGTGGATGTCTCCAAGCTGATCCTGGCGGCCAAGGCCGAGTACGCGGATCGCAAGGGTCTGCGTCGAACGGATCGGATCCTGGCCCAGAACCGCCTCCTGGGTTCTCTGGGCACGGCCTTCACACCCGTCGCCAATGCCGCCCTGGCGAGCCGGG
>JAGOQT010000245.1 GCA_018007255.1 Phycisphaerae bacterium
CGGTCTCGTGGTCTCGGAGAGGGGTATAAGAGACAGGATTGAGGCGTTAAAAAATGAGTAGATTCGATCCGGAACGCAGAACCCAGAAGGCAGAACGCAGAAGGGGGACCGGGGCGCTGTGTTGCAGTCTGATCCTCGTGCTACTGGGGGGGTGCGGGGTGTTCGAGGGGACCGGGGGCCCCGCGGGCAGGGCGACGCCCGAGCAAGACCTTCGCCAGATCCGACCCCTGGATCCGGACCAGGCAAGGGACCGGGCAGCGGACGCCAACGCCCCTTCCGAGGCCCTGCCCCCTGCACCGGCCACGATGGAGCTGACCCTGGAACAGTGCCGGGTCATGGCCCTGCAGAACAACCTGGCCTTGAAGGCCACGTTGATCAATCCCACGCTCTCCGAGGAGCGACTGAACCAGGAGAGGGCGAAGTTCGAGGCCGTCTTCTCCGCCAACGCGAACCTGAACCGCAGCGACACCCCGGCGGTGTCCTACTACGATGAGATCTACGGCTCCCAGGTCGAGTCCCTGTACACGGATGTCGGAGTCCAGAAACCCTTGAATACAGGGGGATCCGTCAGCCTGAGGGCCACGGATGCCCAAACGGAGACCGATGCCGTGGGCACGGCCTTCAATCCCTACTACGGCTCGGACTTGACGTTCTCCATCAGCCAGCCCTTGCTGAGGAACCTCGGCCGTGCATCGGCGACGTACAGCATCCGGATCGCCGCCCTGGATCGCCGGATCACCGATGCGAGGACCCGGATGGAGGTGATCCGGCTGATCGCGGACCTGGACCGTCTCTACTGGCGGCTGTATGCGGCCCGCAGGGAGTTGGACGTCCGGCGCCAGCAGATGGACCTCGCCCAGGCCCAGCTCGACCAGGCCGGGCGTCTGGTCGAGAAGGGCCAGGTCGCGCCCGTGGAGATCGTACGGGCACAGGCCGGCGTGGCCCAGCGCCAGGAGGCGATCATTGTGGCGGAGAACAGCCTGCGGAGCCGCCAGCGGGAGTTGAAACGCCTGATCCGCCGGGCCGACCTGGGGATGCAGACCCCCACCACGCTGGTCCCCTTGACCGAGCCCGTGCCGACCCCCTATGTCTTCGATCCGGATCCGCTCATCCGTTCCGCGATCGAGAACCGGATGGAGATGATCGAGCTGGAGCTGCAGTTGGCCCAGGATGCCCTGACCATCGACTATCAGCGCAACCAGAGCCTCCCTCTGGTCACCTTCGACTACACCTACAACCTGAACGGAATGGGCGAGTCGCGGGGCGACTCCTGGGACATGGTCACGGACAACGACTTCGCCGACCACCGCCTGGGCTTGAGGCTCCAGGTCCCCATAGGCAACGAGGCGGCCAAGAGCCGGGTCCGCCAAGCCGTGTACCAGAAGTGCCAGCGCCTGGCCACGCGCGAGGACCGCAGATCCCAGGTAGAGCAGGAGGTCCTCAGCGCCCTCTCCCAGCTCCAGACCAACTGGCAGCGGATCATGGCCAGCCGGCAGAATACCCTCCTGCAGGGCCGGGTCTATGACGCGGAGAGACGCCAGTTCGAGCAGGGGCTCAGGACCTCGACGGACGTGCTCAATGCCCAGGCCGGCCTGGCGGATGCCCAGAGTTCCGAGATCGCCGCCCTCACGGAGTATCAGATCGCCCTGGTGGACCTGGCCTATGCCACGGGGACCCTGCTGGGCGCGTCCAACATCGAGTGGCAGCCCATCCGTCCGGACGCAGAGGAATTGTAGGCCGTCTCTGTGAGACGGCAATGGTTGAATCGGCGTCTGGCACAGACGCCCTACATTACACCCCTATACGCTCTACGCTGTACGCTCTACGCTGCCCCGCCTCTGTCCCAGGACCAACGCGGACAGCACCACAGTCGCCCCAGCGGCCAGGGCTGCGCCCGTGAGGAAGGCGGCAGTCGGGCCCGCCTTGGCGAAGAGTACTCCGAAGAGCAGGCTTGCAGGCAGTGCGGCCGTTGCGTCCACTGCGTGATACAGGCCAAAGGCCCAGCCACGCTGTTGTGCCGGGACATAGTCCGCCACCAGGGCTCGCTCCGCGCCCTCGGTCATGCCATAGTAGGCCCCGTACACGATCAGCAGGCCCAGGACCTGGACCAGGCTGTCTGAGAACGGCATGGCCCCGTACACGGCCATGTAGATCACCCACCCGATCAGGATGGATCTGGCCTTGCCGAACCGATCCGAGAACCGGCCGCCGGGAAGGCTGAAGACAATCTTCGATAGGTGTAGGATCACCCAAAGGCCGATCACGGAGCCAGGGCCCAGCCCGAGCCTCTCCTGTGCATACAGGACCAGGAACAGGTCCGAGCTGTTGCCCAGGGCAAACAGCCCCACTGCACCCAGAAAGACGTAGAACCCCTTTGGCAGCGCAGACCGCCCAGCGTTCCGCGTATCTCTTTCTCCCCTATTCTGGCTTCCGGCTTCTGGATTCTGGATTCTGGTCTCTCTCACTCCTGCCCCCAGTGCGATGAACGCAATCAGTCCCGGTATCAGCGACAGCCCGAAGACCCATCGCAAGGCGTTCATCGTAGCCGGGTCTGTGACCGGCCCTGCCCTCCAGAGTGTCGTCCGGCCCACCATGACAGAGAGGATGGTCAGCGCGAGCACAGGCCCGGTGACCGCGCCGATGTGGTCCATCATCCGATGGAAGCTGAAGGCCAGGCCCCTCACATCGGCATCCACTGCGCCGGCCAGGAGTGCGTCACGTGGCGAGGTACGGAGGCCTTTGCCGATTCGATCCAGGAATCGCAGGCCGACCACGTGCCAGCCCGCGACGGCGAGGGCGGCCAACGGCCTGACGATCGTGGACAGACCGTACCCCGCCAGGGCCCAGGGCTTGCGCTGGCCCGACCGGTCCGACCACCGGCCCGATAGGAGCTTCAACACGCCGGCCGTGGTCTCTGCGATCCCGTCCATGATGCCCACATACACGGCCGCGCCCTGGACCGTGGCCAGGCCCGCCAGGAACATGGGGAGCAGGGGATAGACCATCTCGCTGGCCACGTCGGTCAGACAACTGACCAAGCCCAACCACACGACGTTGGGCAGCAGGATCTTGCGCCAGGGCGTCTTCGCTGGAGTCGCTGGGGCCGGTCCATCCATGGAAGGCCCTCCTTTCATCCCATCTGTACGCCGAGCCCCACAGTGAAGATCGCGCCCTGCGGCTTGGCCTCGGTCACTCGCACGAAGCCCTGGTGGGCCAGGGCGAAGCGTTGGACCAGGGCCAGGCCCAGACCCGTGCCCGTGGTCTGGCGCGTGGACTCCGCCTCGACCCTGTAGAACTCCTCGAAGATCCTCCCCCGCTCGGCGTGGGGCACGCCCGGGCCGTGGTCCTCCACCTCGATCAGGGCACGGCCGCCTTCGGTCCTGGTCCGCACGCAGATGGTCTTGTCCGGGGCGGAACGCGCGAACTTCACGGCGTTGTCCAGGAGGTTCACTACGATCTGCATCACGGCATCCTTGTCGAAGGTCGTGGGGGCCAGGGTCCCCAGTTCGGTCCGGAGGACGAACCCGTTTTGGGAGGCATAGGGCCGCATCATCTCCACGACCTGGCCGACCGCTGCGTTCAGGTCGCCCAGGGCGAAGCGGTATCTCTTGCGGCCCCGCTGGATGCGGGAGAAGTCCAGGACGTTCTCGATCAGACGGCTGAGCCTCTCGCTCTCCTGGCGGATGCCGCAGTAGTATCGGCCCTGTTTCTCCTCGCTCCGGACCCAGCCCTTCTCCAGCATCTCGGCGTACATCCGGATGCTCGTCAGGGGTGTGCGGAGCTCGTGCGAGACTGCAGAGATGAAGTCGTCCTTCTGCCGGGCCAGGCGGAGCTGCTGCCAGGCCCCGTGCCACAGGCTGGCCAGCCCGAGGCCCACGGCCAGCACCACCACGGCGATCGTGCCGAAGTACCAGCCGTACAGCCACCGGACCTTGTGGCGGATCCAGCCGGGATCGATCTCCAGGAGGTTCAGGACCAGATTTCCGAACCCGAAGTCCAGGACCGCGGAGTAGGCGGCCCGGTCGGACTCTGTCTTGGACAGCTCGAAGCCCATGTTGTCTCGAACCAGACCCCGGGCCGAGTCCTCGACCTCCTGCCTGAGCCTCGACGGGTCCAGGCGGAATCCCTGGAGCACGTGCTCGTCTCCGACCTGCACGTGGCGGACCATGTAGACCAGGCCGTCGAACACGGAGCATGGATCCGATCCGTTCCCGACCACCACAGGGGTCAGGGGCTCGATCCGCACGGTCACGGTGGCCGTGTCGATCTGCGCGGGACCGGCCAGGTCGCCCTGCGCAGACCGTGCCGTGCCTGCCGTCTGAGCCTGAGCGGGCTGTTGCGGCATCTGAGACGCACGCCCTGCTCCGACGCCCTGGGCCTGGGCCTCCCGGTAGACCTGGGCCTGTTGACCGGGCTGGGGCACGGACTGCCGGGCCTGGCCGACGCCGGATTCGGTCTGCCCAGTCGGGGCATTGGAGTCGTAGGACTGCGGTGTCTGCATGCGATTGGATGTCACATTGTCATAGGCCATCTGCCGGTTGATCTGCGTGACCTGCGTCTTCTGGCTCAGGTTCCGGAGGCTCTCGATGGGCAGGGCCTTGGCGCGGGTTGAGCCCTTGCCCTCGCCCTGGGATAGGGCCTGTCGGTCGAGGTCCTGCCTTTCCTGGCCGGCCTGCTCGTGCGTATCCGCTGCCACTGCGACCTGTGAGGGCCCCTGATCACTCGGCTGGGCCGCTTCAGGCAGACGCGGGGCCACGAACGGGGTTCTCACGAGCGGCAGGACCTGGCTCTGCACCTGGCTCGCAAGCAGCTTGACCTCGTTGTCTATGGCGAAGTTGTATTCATTCACTCCTTGTCGCTGGGGCAGGTCGTCATTGGGGGTGAGGATGGAGCCGTCGGGCTGGACCTGGAAGTGGCCGTAGGCCAGGCCGTGGTCGAGCCTGCCGCTCAGAGGTGATCGGACCAGGGTGACGGCCTGTTGCTGGAGGGCGGCCTGATCTCCGGGCACGTGGTAGTAGAGATAGTCCGTGTAGGGACGTCCCTGTTCCTGTTGGATGAACCGATCGAGCTTGTGCTTGACTTCCAGCCGGATCTGCTCGGCCACCTGGGCGAACTCGCCCAGGCGCTGGCCTGCTAGGCCCTGCTGCCACTTGCCCAGGGCCAGATAGCCCAGGAAGGCGAGCACCCCCAGGGCCGCGCCGAGGGTCACCGACAAGAGGGTCAGCCGTCTGTACATGGCGGGTCTGCCTTGTCGTACCTGTACCCCGCCCCGCGCACGGTCGTGATGATCCGCGGGTCTGCGGGGTCCCGTTCGATCTTGGCCCGCAGCTTGGCGATGTGCACATCCACGGTGCGGGTGCCCAGGTCCGTCATCTGGTCGTGCCAGACCTGCTCATAGAGCTCCTCGCGGCCGACCACGCGATTGGGGTTGGCCGCAAAGTACTGGATGATCTGGGCCTCGCGGGGGCTGATCTCGATCTGCCTCTTGGGACATGCGGCCTTGAGCGCAGCCACGTCGATCTGCCAGGGCCCGAACGCAAACTCCTGGCCCACGGAGCGCCCGGGGTCCGTTCTCCGCAACACGGCCTTGATCCTGGCCAGGAGTTCCTCCAGAGAAAAGGGCTTGGTGACATAGTCGTCCGCGCCCAGGTCCAGGCCCGCGATCCGCTCCTGTTCGAGGCCCTTGGCCGTGAGCATGATGATCGGCGTGGGCAGGCCCTGCTGGCGCCACCGCGCGCAGAGCTGTTCCCCGCTGATCTGGGGCAGCATGAGATCGAGCAGGATCAGGTCGAACCGCTGCGCGCCGACCGTGCGCTCGGCCTGCAGGCCGTCCTCGACCGCGGTCACCGCGAAGCCGTGGAACTCGAGGAAGTCCACGAGCCCTTCGCGGATCGCGGGCTCGTCCTCCACCACCAGGATGGCTGTGCCTTGCTCCATAAGCAGATTATACGTCACGCTCCATGTCTGTCTTTGTAAAAAGCCCGTAAAAAGCGAGAGGCCGTATTTTACAGCCAATTGACTTCTTGGGCGGCCGCTCCTGTCGTAGGATTGAGGTAGATGAATACCCAGTTTCTTGGAAAGGGAACCGACCATGAAGACCGTCCGACGTCGTCTGTACACGATCGTTCTGGTGGGTGCGCTGAGCCTCCCGAGTGGCCGCTCCTTTGGAGAGGAGCAGGATCGCCGGGTCTACTCCAAGCTCCCGATCCAGGAGGTCACGGTCTTCAAGGACGGCCATGCCTTCCTCCTCCATGAGGGGGCCGTGTCTACGGACCGCAAGGGTTGCGTGCTTCTCGACACGCTGCCCAATCCAGTCCTGGGTACGTTCTGGGCCCATT
>JAGOQT010000246.1 GCA_018007255.1 Phycisphaerae bacterium
CCATGGAGGCGGACCTCCTCGCCGTTCTTCTCCAACGGGCCCTTGATTGCGGCTGCGTCCCTCCAGGACTGGGCGACCAGACGATAGGACCCCGCCGGGACACCTGCTTGAAACCGGCCGTCCTGGTCCGTCACGGCAAAGGCCACAGCCGATGGATCACCCTGGGGGAATCCCTCACTGATCGGCCTGAAGGTCTCCCTGTTCAGGGGCACGCCGCTATTGGCGTCACAGATCACCACCGCTGCGCCGGCAACGGGCTGATCCTGCCAATCCAGCACGCGGCCCTGGAGGACCTCTCGCGGACCCCAGAAATCAGCAGGAGGTGCCATATCCAGCGTGGCCTTGTACAGGTCATAGATCGACGCCTTCTCCTCCGGGCTCGTCGACGTCCGACCGGCTCTTTCCAGAAGGAGTTCCTTGAGCCACCCCTGCTGCTCCGCATTGAGGCCTTTCAGACCCCAGACGATCCGGCCGTAGAGGTTCGGCTCGCGGTCCTTGAGGGCCATGTCCACCAGTTGTCCGATCACAGCCTGGTCCTTCTGACGGACTGTGGAAAGACCGAAGTAGACCGCGTTGTACCGGACATCACGATCCTCATCTGCGGCCAGGACCCGCATCAGGGCGACGGCCCTGGGGGAGTGTTCCTGGGCGTTCCAGACCCACCGACCGCCTGCGGTGCGGGCCACCTCGTTGCGGACCCTGCGATCAGGGTCCTTGGCGCAGGCCTCCATGGCCTCCAGGAAGGTGTCGTCCATCAATCCAGTCAGGCCGTTCCCAGCGATCACGCCAAAGGCCTTGCGGCGGGCTGCACTGTCGCCGGTGAGGAGTTGTTCGCGCAACTGCGGCATCTGATCGCCGAATTGGACCTTCTTGCGTTCGAGCTCGCGTTGTGCCTTCCACGTCTCGAAGTTCACCTGTCCTGCGAAGTGCCTGACCAGGACCTCAGCCACCTCACGCCGAGCCGGATCCGTGTCCTGGAGATGCGGCCTGATGTACGAGAGCAACTGGTCTTTCTGGTCCCTGATCCCCCACGTGACCCGGCCCACCTCCTCGCCCTCCATGCAGATCTCTGCCAGTGTCCGCAGGATATTGGGTGACTTGTCCTTGACCACGGACAGCCCGAAGTAGACTGCATAGTGCCGCTCCAATGGCACGGCGTGGTACAGGATCTCAATGGCCTGGGCATCCTGCGGGTCTTTGTTCCAGACGTACCGGTTGCCGATCCATTGCAGAATGAGCGTCTTGTGTTTCGATGTCCGCAGTAATCCCTGGCGCACGGTGGAGAGGACCTCTTCGTCGGACCTCCGGTTCCTGTCCGGCGCATCGAACAAGGCATCGAGCCGCTTGCCCCCCTCCGGATCATCAGGGAAGAAGCCGTTGGGATCAGGAGGGACATAAAGGTCCGTGCGCTGCCAGGCCAGGGATTCATCGGTCTCTCGCCTCTCTTGGCTTGCAGCCATGGGCAGGAACACCACCCCCATCAGGGTGAGGACTGCCAGGCCGCAGAGGCCAAGCCGTGCCGTTTTCGGGAACGGCCGGCCCAGCATGTGTCTGATCCTGCCTCGCAAGGCCCCCTTGGATTCGACCACACCGATCAAGCGAAGTCCGAGGGCTGGCCGCGCGAAGGTCATTCGGGCCACACCCACCAGGGTCTCAGGATACTCCGACGCGCGGTCGCGCATGGCGACCAGCACGGCCTCGTCCACCGCCTGCTCACGGACACGGCGGATCCGCCAGTTGGCCAGCCACAACAGGGGGTTGTAGAAGTAGGCGATCTGCAGCAGCGTCTGGATGAGATTGACCCATAGGTCGCCCCTCTTGATGTGGGCCAACTCATGGAGCAGGACTGACCGGGCCTGTTCCGGCTGCAACCGGCGGGCCAAATCCTGGGGCACCAGGATCACGGGGCGCCACAGGCCGCAGACCGCAGGACTGGCGGCATTCGGGCTCAGGCGGATCGCGGGCCTGGCCTTGAGGCCCATCCGTGTGCACGCCTCTGCCAACAACGACCTCATCGGCCCATCCGCGTCCTGGGCCTGCCTGACCAACCCCCTGACAAACATCGCCCTCTGGGCCAGGAGCAGGAGCAGGGTCATCGCGACCACGAGCCAGATCATCAACGCCGATCCCTGCCATGAAGGCCTGGTGCCCGGACTCAGGTTGCCGGCGTCAGGTCGCTCGGTGAGACGAGGCGCAGCCGGGGCGACATCGGCCAACAGAGATGGGTCTGCAAGGACAGGCGGGCTTGAAACGGGTTTCGGTTGGGGGTCGGGCATGGCCGAGCTGAACGGTGCAGTGATCTGCCTCGTTGCGGGCAGGAACGCGCCAAGCCCAAACGGCGAGGACAGAGAAGGCGGCAAGACCAGCTTGACCAGGACCAGCATCCAGATCCAGTAGCGGACTACGGCCCGGACCCGTTTGCGGATCAGGAGGTCCACCCCGAACAGGATGCCGATCAGCACGCTGGACTGTACAAGCATGGCCGCGGACCACTCTACAAAGGACCGCCCCGCTCCATTGATGCACTCCACCACGCCGTTCATGGTTCTGTCTCCGGATTCTGTCTGGGTTGCCCGCATTTCCCACAAGACTTCAGTTCTGAGCGGTCCTGTTGTCCGGCTGCTGCGTTCTCGGTCTCGTTTGTCCTCAGCGTACCGCAGCGGGTACGCCTCCGGGCAACCGGAACATCCGGCCAACATGCCGCGCTCAGAACAGTCCGTCGCCGATGCGTCGGCCCTCCGGTCAGGCCCAGTCGGGTCCACAGCCTCCATTCTGCCTCGGCCGTCCGAAGCCTTGTGGGAAATGCGGGCTAGATCCGTCGCTGCGATTGGGATGACCGCACTACTTCATGAGGGATCCCTCGGTTTCACTCGGGATGACCGCGCTACCTCATAAGAGATCCCTCGGTTTCACTCGGGATGACCGCTGCGCGGTCACTTTCTGCTTCTTGGCCCTGATCATGGCCTCCAACTCCGCCAGCTCCTTGTCGGACAGGGGGTGCTCGTCCAGGAGGAACTGCACCATGGGCGTGAAGGCCCCGTTGAAGGCCCTGGCCACGGCCCGTGTCAGCTCCCCCCTCTGCGCATCCTTCCTGTGGATGGCCGCCCGGTACAGGATCAGGTTGCGGATCCTCTCGGTCTTGAGCAGGCCCTTGCCTGCCATCCGGTCCATGAACGTCTTGACCGTGCTGTAGGACCAGCCCCTCTGGTCCTGCAGCACCTCCTGGATGGCCGGGGCCGCTGCAGGCTCGTGCTCCCAGACGGCCTCCATGATGGCCCACTCGGCCTCGGTCAGGTGGTGTTCACGTCGTGCCATAGGGACTCCTTGTCTTGGCTCTCTAACCATGAAGAGACTACTCTACAGTTGTAAAGATGTCAACCAAAAAAAGGTGGATTTCTTTGACAGGGCTTCGCCGCCTACCGTCCCCCTGAGGGCTGCCTCTGTTCTATGGGCAGGTCGAGGTCAACACCTGTCCGGTGGCACCCTACAGATATTCACAGACGGACAAGCGGTCACGCGTCTACCATTGCCTCCCGCGGACGACTGGGTTTGCCGGAACCACGGTCAGGTGAACATGATTCGGCATCAGGCACTAGGCCCACACCTTCCACTGAGCAGACCAATGGGCCATCAGGTCTATGTAGAGATCGTAGTCTGCGTCGCAGAAGAACGTCGGCTGCCGCCGCTTGCCCCTCTGGGTCACGTGATGCGCGTATCCACGTACCACCACGCGTGCCAATCATGCCGTGACGACTACCTATCCCCCACCAGGGCGGATATCAACGAGAATCGATATGCTGTCCCCAGATAACCATGTCATTCGCCCCTACGTCAGGCGGGGGCGGCGGCCAGGGCGGCGTTGATCCGGGTGATGGCTTCGTCGATCTCGGCGGTGCTCTTGAAGCCGATGACGACGGCGTCAATCTCCGGCTGCGACATCACGAAACGGACCGAAGCTTCGCGCTCGGCGGGATCGGCGAGCGAGCCGTTGCCGAAGAGCTTCATGCCGATCACGCCGCGGCCCTTTTCGCGCATCTTCTTGATCTCCGCCATGACGGGGGCGACCTCGGTGCCCCGGCGGCCCCAGCCGTCCCTCTGGCCGTCCATGAAGGCGCCCAGCGGGTTGATGCGCACCAGGTGAACGTCCGGGAAGTCGGATGCGACGGCTGCGCTCAGGGCGGGCAGCGTGTGGACCGTGGCACCCTTGGCTTTGATCCACTTCTTGTCCTTGGCCTGGTTGAAGGCGTCCATCATGCTCTTGAAGGTGTCGGTGTCCGGCGTCAACTGGTGGATCAGCAGGCTGTCGATGTAGTCCGTCTGATAGGTCGAGCGCTGCTTGTCGATGGCCTGGAGGATATCCATCTCGCCCCGGGGTCTGTGGATCTTGGATTGGATGAACAGCTTCTCGCGAGGCAGGCCCTTGATGGCGTCGCCGAGCATGTCGAACGTCATGTAGTCCGCGGCACAATCGAACGAGGTGATGCCGTGGTCGTAGGCGTAACGGATGAGCGTGTTGAAGCTCTCCTTGCCCAAGGCCCTCAGTGCCTGGCCGTTATTGGACCCGGTGCCGAAGCCGAGGCGGCTGACCTTGAGGCCGGTTTTGCCCAGGGCGACCTGATCGGTGGCGGTTCGCTTCACGGCCCCGCCGGCCGCGGCGCGGGCAAGCGTCGGCGATACAAGAATGCCTCCGGCGACAGCGGCGGTTCGGGTGATAAACTCACGGCGGGAAAGCTCTCTGGTCTTCTTCATCGGATGCCCTCGAGACAGAACAGGTCCTGACTCGTTCTTCATTTGTCCGACACCGGGACACTGCCGCACACATCATGCCCGATCCCGCACAATACTGCAAGCGATTCTGCGAATTGGCGGGACACCGGGTGCGACTACATCTCGTGGAAAGGGGGCAGGGAAAGGGGGTCAGGCTTTTGCTTTAGGTCTCCCCAAGGCCAGTTGCCTTGGCTATCACGCTCCAGATCACTATTGTGGTTTCTCAGGCGTACCGACTGGTTTGCCTTGCTCCTTGAGTCGTTTCTGCATCTCCAGTAGTTGCCGACCTTTCTCCTCTCGCTCCAGAGCACGCCTGGCCTTAGCCTTCACTTCCTCGGGGGCACGCTGTGAGGCAATCACGGCGTCCAGGACCTTTGTCTGAGTCTCTGTTCGCATTGAGAGTGCGGCTAACACCACTCTATCGAGAACACCCTTGGCTGACTCGGTCTCTGCAAGCACCACGAAAACCGGATCGGGGTCCCTGTTCTCTGCCAACAGGGCAGACCGGTCATTCATTGCGATTTCCACGAGCACTTCAACCGCTCTCCTACGCCAGACTTGCAGCGGATTCTCCAAGGCCATCTTCGCTGCAAACCCGAACGCCCTGTTGTCCCCAAAGCGGGCGAGGATCTGACCGATGGCCAGAACCTCAGTTGGAGTAGATCTGCGCCTCCACACAACACGGGGATCACCCGGAATAGTCTCGCCATCGCAAATACCCTTTTCATACCTCTGTACCCATTCATCGAAATCCTTCTGCATGCGGGGCAGACCACGGATATCTCCCAAGTAGGCCAACAACTCTGCCGCCCTGTAACGCATAGTTACCTCCGGATCATCAAGTGCCTTGATAAGGATCTGCTTGGCCCCTTCGCCAATCCGCTGCGCCAGCATCTTCAACGCGATACTTCGAATATAAGGCGTCTCGCTGTTAGCGGCTTGTTGAAGCTGTTCCGGAGTCTCATAGGCGTACTTCTCCTTCTTCATCAGACTTATATCAAAGGGAGACTCCCTCGCAACATAAGAGAATCGGCTCTTGTCCACCTTGTTGGGATCTGCTGCACAGAGTGGCAGTGCGGACACACACACAACTAGGCTACATAGCCAGATGCGCATTACGTGGAGATGTTCTCGTGATGCCCTCATCGTAGGGTCTCCTTCACAGACAACCTCATTTGTCGATGTTTGATCCGTCGTCTCTGGGAGGTCCTTCGAGGGTCAGCCCTTGAAATAGCCCTTTGCGCGGGTGGGGCGACTGACCTGCTTGGCCAATGCCCTCTGGATGGGGCTGCGTTCCAGTTGGCCTTGCCGGCCTACCCCTCCGGGCGTGATTTCTCGAATCGCGTGCCATGGCCTTGGCACCTGCCAATGGAGTGCGCACAGAAAGCGTTCTGGCTTCTGGCTTGACCGTACTACCCCGGCCCGCGGATGTCAAGCAGAAGAAGGGGATATGCTCATGAGGCAATCTCGTGTATCACACACAAGGCATTGCTACCACAGGCACTACGGAGCACCTCCGACCTCCCGGGCAGGTCCCATGAGCCTGCCAGGTTACGGCCTTGCCATACGC
>JAGOQT010000247.1 GCA_018007255.1 Phycisphaerae bacterium
ACGTCCAGGCCCTGGATGTGGCTGCTGCCGCTGCTGCGAGGGCCTGCCTCGATGTGTGCGTCCCGGCCCCGGGGATCACGGCGATCCTGGACTTGGGATGGGGCTCGACCAGGCTGCTCCTCGTGTGCGGTCCGACCATCCTGTACGAGAGGTTCTTCGAGGGCGGGTTCTCCGGGCTCGTGGGGACCCTGGCCGGGCGGTTCGAGATCAGCGAGGCGGGCGCGTGCCAGATCCTCGACACGGTCGGGTTGTCGTCCGATCCCCTGCCGACCCAGGTCGACCCTGTCACCGTGGAGGCCATCCACAAGCTGCTCAGGGCTCACTTCCGGTCCCTTGTAGAAAACCTGAAGGTCCCATTTACGTACATCAGCCGGCAACACCTGGGCCAGGCCGTGAAGAGGATGGTCCTGGTCGGGGGCGGGGCAGGGACGCCCGGCGCGGCGGAGTTCATGGCCTCCCTGTCCGGCGCGGAGGTCCTGCGGGCCGCGCCCCAGGACCTGATGAAGGTCGCCTCGAATGTCCAGGCCAAGGCGGGGCACCCGGCCCTGACCGTGGCCCTGGGATTGGCTCGATTCAGAGGAGTCTCCTGATGCCTGTCCACAAGGACCTTGATGACGTGAATCTGATCCCGCCCGCGCGGCTCCAGGGCATGCGGGTGAAGGCCAGGTGGCGGCTCTGGGCCGGCGTGTGCGGGGTCTACGGTGTGCTCCTGGCCGTGGCCCTGTCCTCGGCCTATGCCCTTTGGGGGGAGGACAAGGGGGCCGTGGACAAGCAGCTCCAGTCCGCGTCCCAGCGGATCGAGGCCGGCACGGCGTCGGTCATCGAGGAGAGGAAACGCCTGGCCCACGCGACCACGGCCTTCCAGGCGTCGCGGGCCGTGGAGGACCGCCCCGATTGGAGCCGGCTCCTGGCCCTGGTGGCCGAGCACCTCGGGCCGGACGTGGTCCTGAGCGGGTGCCGGCTCCGGGCCCTGGACGACCAGGCAGGAGACCTGGGGGCCCGCCTGGAGTCGCTCCAGGGGGGTGCGGCTGCGGCCCTCGTGTTTGCGCCCAGGCAGCATCAGCTCCACGTGACCGGGTTCGGCAAGACCCGGCACGCGGTCTCGGAGTTCACCGTGCGTCTGGAGAGGACGGGCCTGTTCTCTGCGGTCCGATGCATCCACAGCGAGCGGAGGCCCTTCCTGGATGGGGAGGGCATCGCGTTCACCCTGGAGTGTCCGTTGTAGGAGGCGGGAGTATGGGACAGCGATCAGGCTATACCGTGTGGCACGTGGATGGGACGGGGGTGGTGGTGTGCGCGATCGTCACGGCCCTGGCCTATGGGCTGGTGGTTGCGCCCCTGGTCAAGAGACAGGCCGTAGTCACGGACGGGTATCGGCAGTTGGCGGACCGCCAAAAAGAGGCTGCCCAGCTCAGCAACGCCCTGCTGGCCCTGCGGTCCAGGTCCAATGCCCTGGAGGATCAGTCTGCCCAGACGCGGGCCAGATTGGGCCTTACGGACCAGATGAACGGCCGTGTGGCGGAGCTGACCGGACTCCTGGACCGGTGTGCGTTGGAGGTCGACACCCTCAAGGCCGGGGCCCTGGTGCCGGGCGCGTTCTGCGACGTGGTGCCGATCCGGATCTCGGGCCAAGGCGGATATCGGGCATGCAGGGTGTTCCTGCACAGCCTGCACGAGACCATGCCGGACCTGCACGCAGTGGGTTTCGACCTGAAGGCCGATCCTGCCAAGCCCGAGGCGGGCGGCCAGTTCCAGATGGACCTGTTCTGGTACGCGGCCCAGCGGGCCCCGACCTCGTGATGGGAGGCAATGCGATGGCCAAACCGAACAGAAGAACCGTCTTTGTCGCCACATTGGTCCTGACCGTAGGGGCCATGATCGTGGACCGCCTGTTCATCCTGCCCAAGAGTGCAGCGGCTGGGGATGCGCAGCCCGAGTCCAATGGCCTGGTCGTGTCCATACCAGACCTGCCCCAGCAGTCCGCGGATGCCGCCAGTCTGGCCATGCGCCTGGAGTCCGTGTTTCCGGACACCCAGGGCCCAGGCGACGCAGGCCGAGACGCATTTGCCGTGTCCAGTGCTTGGCAGGACGGTGCAGCCCGGGCCCAGGGATCGGACAACACCCAGAGCCAGCGGACCGGCGGTCTTGCCCAGAGACATCGACTGACCGCAGTGGCTTCGGACGGCCAGGGCCTGCGGGCCATGATCGACGACCGGGCCATGGTCCAGGGCCAGGTGCTGGACGGGTATACACTGGTTGCCATCCACGAGGACCACGTGGTGTTCGCGTCCAACGAGGGGCAGTTCGTGCTGACACTGGAGAGAGACCTATAAGGCACTGTCGCTCGAACTGAGGACCGCGCGGGCGACCCGCAAGGCGGGCCCTGGCCTGGGTTGGTTAAGGCGACTTGCCTTCTAGACGATAGAGCGAAGAACGAGGCCTGCGCACGTGAGCAGGTTGCAGGAGTGATGACACGGGGGATCAACTATGATCAGTCACAGGAGAAACCGAGGGTTCAGTCTGTTGGAGGTCGTGATCGTAGTGGCCATCATCGCCATCCTGGCGGCCATTGGTATCCCCAGGATGAGCAGGGGCACTGCAGGGGCCGGGGACTCTGCGCTCGGCGCGAACCTTGCTGTGCTGCGCAACGCCATCGACCTCTATGCTGCAGAGCACCAGGGGGCCTACCCCGCGGTCGCCAGCATCACCAACCAACTGACGCAGTATACGGACGCCGCAGGAGCTGCGGCAGCTACAAAGGACTCTACCCACATCTACGGCCCATACCTCCGCAGTGTACCGCCGCTTCCAGTCGGTGCTAAGAAGGGCTCGACAGGCATCGCTGCCTTGGACGGCACAGACGTGGGCTGGATCTACACGGCCTCCACAGGGGCCATCGTAGCCAACACCACGGCGAGCGAGATGGATGCCGCGGGCAAGCTGTACAGTGCGTACTGATCGGCTTGGGCATGAAGGGTCCTGCAAGCGGGCGGGGCCCTTTTGCCTGGCCAGCGGGTTCAGTCTGCTGGAGCTGATCATGGTCATGGTCATGGTCGCGGTCCTGGCTGGGATCGCAATCCCCAGGATGGGGGGCTCCACTGGCCGGTACCGCCTGGACAGGGCAGCCTGGCGCGTGGCAGCAGACATGGCCTATGCCCAGACCCTTGCGCGGAGGTCCAGCCAGGTCCAGCCCGTCCGGTTTGACGTGGTCGCAGAGTCCTATGTGCTCCCAGGTGTGCCCGGCCTGGACGGCCACGCCGGCGACTACACTGTAGGCCTGTCCGGCGGGGGGGACGACGCGGACCTGGCCTCTGTCCGGTTTGAGAACTCCAACGGTGACGTGTCCACATCGGGATTCGCATTCGACATGTGGGGCACGCCGCAAGGCGGCGACCCCGGTTCAGGGGTACCGTGGGCCCCGCTGGTCAGCGGGTCCATCCAGATCCAGAAGGGCAAGGAGGGCCGGACGATCGCGATCGATCCGGTCACAGGCAGGGCGGATGTGCAATGAATCGGACAGGGATGAATCCCCCAGCCCGGTCCGGCCTGGCAGGACCGGGGTTCACGTTGGTCGAGACGGCGGCGGCCAGCGCCTGCACAGGGATCCTGGTGGCAGGCCTGGCCTCGTGTCTGCTGATCGCAGGCCATGCCTTTGACGAGGACCGCACTGTCCTGACCGCACAGACCCGAGCTGCCGAACCCCTGGACCGGGTCCTGTCGGACCTCCGCTATGCGACGGCCGTCACAGAGCAGACAGCCACTGCAGTCACGTTTCAGGTGCCGGACCGCAACGGAGACGCGATCCAGGAGACGATCCGGTACTCCTGGTCCGGGATCGCTGGGGATCCCCTCCTAATGACCTACAACGGCAGCTCCCCCGCTGCCCTTGTGCCCCACATCCAGGCGTTCAACCTGGCGTATCCCCTGCGCACGGTCACGGGGACCGGCTTCGCCCAGGGCGCGTTGACCTGTGAGGAGGTAGTGCTCGGCTCGCATGATGACGCAACCGGAGGGACCTTCGGCACGCTCGGCATCACGGCCGCACAATGGCATGCCCTGTACCTGGTGCCGACCCTGCAGAGCGGCACGGTCTCCTGGGACCTGACCCAGGTCCGCCTGTGCCTGGGAAAGAGCGGTGGTGCGACGGGCAGCTTCGCAGTCCAGGTCCGCCTGCCCGCAGAGGGGGCAGACCTCAAGCCCTCGGACACAGTGCTGGAAGAGGTGGTCATGCCTGAGTCGGCGCTGGGTTCGTCTGCCGGGTGGAAGGACTTCAGCTTCAGTGCGGTCGCGGGTCTGGACCCGGGCCAGGCCGTGTTCGTGGTCGTCAAGCACGCAGGCCTGGGCGGCACCACAGTGGCGGTCCTTGAATACGAAACAGGCATCCCCGATGAGCCTGGTCATGCGCTGTACCAGACCACGGACACAGGCGCAACCTGGTCGTTGTTGACAGGCGAGCTCAGGTTCAGCGTCTCGGGGGTCGCCCACTACTGAGTGCCGCCAGGTGGATCGCTGCCTGGTCCCATCCCCGGAAAGGAGACAAGGGACGAGCATGAGGGGTTTGCACCACGCAGACACGTGCACGCGGAGAGGACGCCGGCCCGGGTGCCTGTCCGGGCTCACACTGGTGGAGGTCATGATCGCCTCCTGCCTGGTGGCGATCCTGCTGGTGGCTGCATTGAACGTGGCCGGAGGGGTGTTCCGCACCTCTGCAGTCACGGATGAGCGTGCAAAGGCCTCCGCGTTGAGCGAGGGCCTCATGAACGAGATCCTGCGGGCCTGGTATGAGGACCCCGGCGCAAGCCCGGTCTTCGGCATCGAGACGGGTGAAGGCAGCACCTCGCGGTCCGCGTTCGACGATGTGGACGACTACAATGGGTGGACCGAGACCCCGCCCCAGGCCCAGGACGGGACCGCGTACACCCGCCTGACTGGTTGGACCCGGACTGTGCAGGTCGCGTGGGCCGAGGTCCTGGACCCCACGGCCACGGCAGCCGGCGAGTCCGGCCTCAAGCGGGTCCAGGTCACTGTGACCAGCCCTCGCGGTGTGACGTGGACGCTTACGGCCCTGCACGCGAGCTCGGGGCACATGGAGTGGCGTGCCCCCAATGACCGCGTGTACGTCGCAGGGGTGGACGCGGAGCTCCGGATCGACCCCCGTGTGGCGGGCCTTCGTGTGTCCACGGCCCTGGCCAACCACGTGGAGGGGCCGTAGACCATGACCGGACAAGGTCGCATCTGCTGTGCAGTGACAAGGCCCCGGACACGCAGGTGCCGCGGGTCTGTGTACCTGATTGTCCTGGCTGTAGGGGCCAATGTACTGGTCATTGCCCTGGGCGCGATGGCCCTTGCTCGTGTCCGCCTGGCCCGGATCCAGGCCCAGGACGATGTGGCCCAGGCCAGGGTCCTGGCCGCCTCTGCAGTGGCCCAGGCCGTGGGCGTCATGAACGGGCCGGCCACGAACGCCACCTGGCGACAAGACTACACCAGTGGCGTGGCCACCACACCGGTCTCCTTCGGCGGCGGTCAGATCTCCTTCACCCTGACGGATGCGGACGGGAATCTGTCGGACGACCCCACGGACCCCGTGTGGATCGACGGCACAGGCTCTGTCGGTGGGGCGCAGTGGGTCGAGCGGGCCCAGGCCCGCATCCACGGTGGCCTGCCCCTGGCGTGCCTGAGGACTGCCCTCCACTGCGGGGGGACCCTCGAGATCGCCACGGGCGCAACACTGACCGCGAGTGGCGGACCTGTGTCCACGGACACGCGGCTCGTGGTCAACGGCTCCGTGGTCGGCGATGCAGAGGCGACTACGATCTCCGGGTCAGGCTCCATCAGCGGCACGGCATCCGCACCGGTGGACCCCAAGGGCCTGCCACCCCGGTCCCTGTTCGATACGTACAAGGCCCGCGCGACCGTGCTGCCCTTCAACGGCAATCTGGACACCATGGTCCTTTCGCCCGGCGTCAACGAGTACGGCGGGGACCTCAACGCGGATGGTGTGTACTCCATAGACACGCAAGGGGCGTCGATTACCATCCGGAACTCGCGTGTGTGGGGCACGCTCCTCGTCGATGCGGGGCTAGGCACAGTGACCCTCGACGGCTGGAATCTCATGGAGCCTTATCGGACCGACTTCCCCGTGCTGGTCGTAAAGGGCAGGCTGGTCTCCGGACCGGACACAGGGTCTCTGCAGGAGGCTGCGTGTGTGCACAACTACAACCCGCCGGGCGCGCCCTATGGGGGCCAGACGGACGCGGACATGACAGACACAC
>JAGOQT010000248.1 GCA_018007255.1 Phycisphaerae bacterium
ATTGGACCCAGACCTGGCCGCCGGCCCCGGGCTATTACGAGATCGCGATCGAGACCCTGGAGGGACAGGACGCGGACGAGGACGGTATCGGGGGTTGGGAGATCGAGCTGTGGAAGGACGGGGTGTTCGTGGACACCACCTGGACCGATGCCGGGGGCGAATACGCCTTCATGGTGGTGGAGACGGGGACCTACTGCGTGCGGGAGGTCCTCCCGTCGGCAGACTGGGTCCAGACCGCCCCGCCCGCGCCCGGGACCTATTGCATCGTAGTGGACAGCCTCCACAACCAGACCTATGCGGACAACGACTTCGGTAACGCCCTGTGCGTGGGGATTGAGGGCGCGAAGTTCTATGACGCAGACGGGGATGGGTGCTGGGATCCTGCGGAGGACGGCCTTGAGGGGTGGTGCATCGAGCTCTGGAAGGACGGGCTACTGGTAGACAGCACGACCACGGATGCCTCGGGCGAGTATGGGTTCACGGTCTGCCAGGTCGGGACCTACCAGGTCAGGGAGGTCATCCCGCCGGACGATTGGACCCAGACCTGGCCGCCGGCCCCGGGCTATTACGAGATCGCGATCGAGACCCTGGAGGGACAGACCTACTGCGAGCGGGACTTCGGGAACGTCCGCCACGAGAGGATCACTGGCCTGAAGTTCTACGACGCGGACACGGACGGATGTCAGGGGGCCATGGAACCTGGGATCCCGGGCTGGCGGATCGAGCTGTGGAGGGACGGGCAGCTCGTCGACACAGCCACCACCGATGCCTCGGGCGAGTACGAGTTCATTGTCTGCAGCGCAGGGACCTACAGGGTCAAGGAGGTCATGCCCCTGGGCGACTGGGTCCAGACCGCGCCGGCCGCACCCGGATACTACGAGATCGTGATCGCCTCCCTCAGCGGGCGGATCCACTCGGGCAACGACTTCGGCAATGTCCGGTACGGGTGCCCGGGCGGCGGGCTGACGATCGGGTTCTGGTCCAACAAGAACGGCCAGTCCCTGTTCGGCGCGGATGACCTCGCGCTGCTGGTCTCGCTGAACCTCCGCAGCGCCAACGGCTCGGCATTCGACCCGGCCAGCTACTCTGCGTTCAGGACCTGGCTCCGCAATGCCACCGCCACCAACATGGCCTACATGCTGTCTGCCCAGCTCGCGGCCATGGAGCTCAACGTGTTCAACGGCAAGGTCCAGGGGGCCTCTCTGGTCTATGCCCCGGGTGTGCCGGGCGCGAACGCGGCCGGGTTCATCACGGTCGGCGCCCTGATGGCCGCAGCGGACATGGAGCTGGCTGCGCACGGCAACACGGTCGCAGACAGCCCGGACCGCGCCCTGCAGGAGACGCTCAAGACCGCCTTGGACAAGGCCAACAACAACCAGACCTTCGTGTGCCCGGGTCCCGGCGAGATCACCTACCCGTGATGCTCCGGCACAAGGGAACGCCTGTGCGGTGACCGGGCAGTGCCTTGGGGGCAAATGAAAGGGGGCGATTCGGATCTCCGAATCGCCCCCTTGGTCTTGGGCGTGGGGAAACCACCACAATCGGGGTTAGCTGCCGAGCCTCCTCCTGATGCCGGCCAAGCCGGCAAGGCCTGAGCAGACAAGCAGTATGGACGCGGGTTCGGGGATGGGCGTGCCGGGTGTGAACTGACGGTAGTAGATGTTGTCGTTGAAGTCAGAGTGAATCTGCTTGGAGATGAATCGCCCGTAAAGAGTATTCGCCCTGCCCAGGCCGATGTCCGCATTCGGGGCAAGGACAACGCCCCAGAACGTACTGGTGTCACTGAACTGCACGTCGGTGCCAAGGTAGCGGAACAGGGCCACGCTCTCGATCGTGGGGTCAGCGGACCCAACGAAGCCGCTCCCGTTGAACTGCAGGTCACGGCTATTTTCGTCGCTGTCGCCGGTTACCTGGACGATGGTTCCGGGGACTGTGTACACGGTGAAGTTCTGGCCGGTGTTAAACCGTGTGAATGTGTAGGTTCCAGCCGTGAGGTAGATCGTGGCGCCATCTTTCACGCTCAGGTCCCCATAGGCCCCAGGGGCCAGGGGTGTGCCGCCGTTGTAGGTCGTGCCCGTAGCCACGTCAACCTCGACTGTACCGGCGGTAAACGAAGGGTCAAACAGCACCGGCATGGGGTTGAAGATCGGCGGGGTGAACCCACTCACCGTGCCATTGACGACTCCGGACACCGGCCAGCCGGTCCCCGCCTGCTGGTTCGTGTAGACGTCATAGACCAAGGCCTCGGGTCCCAGCTGGATGGAATCACCCACGAGCTGTGTCCCAGACGACATGATGAATCTGCCGTTCGCACCCACGCTGATCATCTGGGTGCCATTGCCGAGGTTCCCGTCGGCCCGGTTGACACCCACGTTTCCCCCCCACACATAACCGGTACCCGCGTCATTGCCACCCTTGTACGTCAGGGGTGCAGTGTTGTCGGACAGTCCCTCGCCCGTCGCAAAGAGCACGTAGGAGTCCAGGTCGGTACTGGGCAAGGCAAAGGCGCCTCCCGTACAAACCAATGATGCGAACACCCATGACATCAATCCCAGTAGCCTTCTCATCTTCACCATCTCCGGTATCTTCCGATGTTCTGCGAGCGTAACGCCCGCTCGATGACCTTCTTCATCCCCCATGTGGATCGGGCTCCCAAGGCCCGCGGGTCAGGTGCAGCCACCCCGCGCGGCGACCGGCCCTCAACTGCCCGCACCCTCAGCGAGTCGTTGAATACCATCTGCGTCTGCAACCTCGTCCTGACTGCTGCCAGAGGTCCGGGCGGAATCAATCTGCCTATGCCATCCTCCTTCGCCTGAGCCAACCGACCATCGCGCTACCCAGGCCGGCCAGCAGAAGAGCCCCGGGGGCCGGGACGGTGACATCGTAGTCCCATTCATCGCTTCCGCCTGCGTTCTGGAGGTCGAACTTGTCGTTCAGACCCTGCACGCCGGGCGAAGCCGCCGAACTGATCCAACAGTTGCCCATCCAGCCTGATCCCGATGGATTCAAGGCGAAGCTGTTCGCCGCGGGCATCAGGCCGATCTCAAACACCCATCCCCAGCCTGTGTAGGCAGTCCTGCTGAGACCGCTGAAGTCAATCGTATAGGACATCACCAGGTCCTGTGCTGTCAGGTCCCATACATCCGTGAATCCGCCAGAGGATATCCAGATGGGGCCTTGACCTCCCTCATAGGACGAGCCCGTACCAGACACGAAGCTGAAGTCCCCGTAGCCAGTCCCGTTAAGCGTCAGGCCGGTCACGTCGGCCGTGCCCGTGTACTCCCCGGCCCACTTGCTGTAGAAGATCTTCATCGCATCCAGGGAGGTTGAATTGAAGCTCAGACCGGCTGGGTACATGTCCGGCTGAGCGTTCTTCCACGTATCGGTCCAGAACCCCTGCTGGATCCCATTGATGGTGGCGAACATGGTGGCCGTGTCCGAGTCCACCGCGTGGTACCGGATCACGACGTCGTAGACCCCGCCGGTGTTGTAGGTCCCGCCATCCACCGCACCCCAGTAGGTTGCCTGCCAGGGGTCGACCGTGTCCCGGTCAAACCAGACGCCGTAGCTGGAGGGCGCGGCCTGCAGTGCAGATGACATGCCCAACGACACGAGGCACAACACGATCACGACTGACCTATTCACTGTTTGTCCTCCTCACATGAAGTTGCGGCTGGCCATTCAGGCCCGCCGATGACCTGTTCCCGGGGCCATATACTCGGTCTCCCTAGGCAATCCTTGTGCGCCTGAGCCAACCGACCATCGCGGTGCCCAGGCCGGCAAGCAAGAGGGAACCCGGGGCGGGTATAACGCCGTTCGTGGTCGTCACGTAGGTGTATCTCGAGTGATCGGCCAAGTCGATCGTGTCGTAGGCGTAGAGCGCGCCGTACCAGTCGATGTGCTGCCCGATGGTCACGCCGTTGCCGTTGCCACTGAACGCGGAGTAGACGACGCCGCCAAAGATCGATCCCCAGCCGCCAGGATTGCCGGTCCCGCCGCCCAGCATGAATTCACCGCCCGTCGTCCAGTTAACGAGGCTGGCCAGATGCTGCACGGAGGGGTCGCTGATGAGCACGTATTCGTCTTCGCTCATACCCGGGCCCCTGACCATGAGCCTGTTGTCCTGTCCAGCAAAGTCCACGTCACCGACGACATAGATGTTGATAGGCGAGCCGGACGACAGGTCGATTTGCAGCGTGGCTTTTCCGTCAGCGTCGACGGAACTGAAGTAGTAATCGCCCGAGTGCAAGCGCACTGTCTGGCCTTGCGCCGATGTTGACAGGGAGCCATAGGTATTCATGGCTGCCGGGGCGAGATCCAGGAAGTCAAGCGCATTGTCAACCACCTGGTTGGTGCCCGTGGCAGTAAAGCTCACCCCCGACGTCATGGCAATGGGTACGAACGTATCAGCGCCGACGCCGATTGTCTGTGGACCGCTTACGTAAGGAGTCCCATTCGTGGTGAGGCTGCCCGCGTCTAGTGTGCCGAAGATCTTGGTCTGGTTATTGAGAGTTGCCAAACCGTTGGCCACCACCACTTCATACTGCACCGGGTAGGTTGGGTAAGTGCCCACGGTACCCAGTGGGGGCTCCAAGTCGAAATGGGATTGGGTGCCGTCGCTGCCCACGGCGGTGACTTGCGCCAGAGATACCGCGCCACCGGCGTACACCGACCCGAGAATCCTCGTGTCTGAAGCCCCCAGTGTGAAATCCAAGTTGCTACCGACGTTGCCGATGTAAAGGCTGGCACCAGCGACACCAGTCCCACCGCCCGAGAAGATCAGGAAGTCGGACAACGGAATCGTGACCAAGCCTGCGGATGCCGGCACAGCAAGGGCCAGCGACAGCAGGAACAACGCGCAGATCCGGACGTTTCGAGACCCCTGCCCGGTTTCCCCCACGCGGGATGATCCTATTCTTCTCATCTCTCTACCTCCTCTAGATCACTTCGTCACTTGAAGAACATGCCGCCAAGGGTGGCCTGAACCAAAGCCGCTCCCCCGAACTGAATGCACCTGCAGGATGCGCCCATCCAAGGACCAACTCCGGGTCCACCATCACAGACGCCTCGCACACCCTTCCCGCGTGGGTCTGCCCGAGTCGGCGCAGTCATACACCGCAGGTTCGCTCCCTCGGGTGTGCGCAAGATCCTCAGACGTGGTCCTTCACGATCTGTCCTGATACTGCAGCGGAGAATGCTACGCGACTGGCATGGCCGATGTCAATGGGAAAATCGGAAGAGCCGGGCCGGGGGGTTTGAGGAGAAATCCTGGCCTGGTTCACCAAGCGATGGGTGTAGCCGTTACGCCGGTACGGCCTGCACCTCGGTGCGACCTGGCCTGCGAGGGCTCCGAAGGGCGGACGCACCGTCCAGTCTGCGACGCGCAACGGCAAGAGGCGGTCCAGTGGGCCCTGCGCATGTGGGTGCCCGTTCGGGAGGCCCTTGACCTGGGCGCCTGCCGCCCCCCCTCGATCCCCCCGCGGTTCATGGCCGGAACGACCTATGCCGGCCATAGGCGGAGCGCGTCGCGGCTGGTTGTTCTTGAGAACATGGCGGGCCTGGTCCTTCTATGGCCGGCTATTCTCTTTCCGGCCATGAACCGCCCACACCCACCAGCCGGGTCCGAGGCCTCGATACCCAGAGGGCCCGGCTCATGCACCCCGCGAGGGCTACCCCTCGGTGTCGGTGCAGACCGCGGGTTGCGTGCCGGCCCCGAAACGTGCTCGAAATGGAAGAGGGCCATGTGTTGAACTGCACACAGCCCTCGTTCGTTCGAACACGAGACCGGAGATACGCCTACACCACCCTGCGCCTGCGGGCCCAACCGACCAGGCCGGTGCCGATCATGCCCAGAACGATCGCACCGGGGACGGGCACGATGTTCTCCCCTTGGTCCAAGAAAATGTCATCAATCGCGAAGTCGTTGCCATCACATTTGGTGTTTCTGTTGATGACAGACATATTCGCCGTACCATCGGCGTCGGCTATCCACGGCACATAGAACTGCCTCCAGGTCCCGACAGGGTCGGACAGCGTAATATCCACGCCGAGTTGGACTCCATCGATGCTGAATGCGAGTACAGCCGGGGCAATGGGATTCTGTCCTGTCTGAGGATAGACACTCGTCATCCATGTAGACAGGTCATACTGATGCCCAGGTGTCGACCCCTACACCGAGTCACTCCAGATCTGGACGTCAGCTACTTTAGAGCCGTTGATGATCATCATGTAGCTCGTGCCCGTCGT
>JAGOQT010000249.1 GCA_018007255.1 Phycisphaerae bacterium
GAACCAAGGGGGTACGGACTATGAACAGATGGGGTCTTGTGGCGTTGTGCGGGATCGTGGCGGTCGCCGGTTGCGCATCAAACAGGGGCGAGAGCGTGACGAGTCCCGACTTCGATCTGGGCAAGTACACGAAGGTGGGGATTGTGGATGTGTCCGGCGCGGTGTACGGCGACGGAGTCAAGGGCCAGATCAGCGACTTCGTGGCCATGGAGCTCATGCGCAAGGGCTACACGGTGGCCGCCCGTGCTGAGGTCCAGAAGCTGCGGGACGAGCTGACCTTCCAGGCCTCGGACATCACGAGCGACCAGGGTGCCATGAGGGCGGGTCAGATCCTCAATGTCCCTGCCGTCTTGCTGGTCACCATCCCCAAGTACGGCGAGAAGATGAGCATGACCATCAAGATGCTCGACGTGGAGCAGGGCAACATCCTCTGGATCGGCACCGGGTCCGCCAGCACGGGCAAGTCTCTCGGCACGTTCCTGGGCGCGGCCGCGGGCGCGGCCCTGGGGGCCGCAGTGGCAGGCGGGGACAGCGGGGACCGGACACTGGGGGCCATTGCGGGCGGTGTGGGCGGGGGCGTTGCGGGGCATCTGCTGTCGCCTGAAGAGGAAGAGGTGGTCCAGAAGTGCATCAAGGACGTGTGCAAGGACCTGCCGTCTCACCTGGTCCCGGCCGGCAGTATCCGTCGTCCTTAGAGCAGCAGCATCAGGATGATCGTGAGCACGGAGAGGGCGCTGACCGCGCCCAGCACGAGCACGGCCATTTTGTAGCGGTTGACCACGTCCTCCCCGTATTCGCCGGACGCCTCGTCCTCCACGGCCTGGCCCTCTTCCAGCTTCTCGAACACGGACACGTCAAACCGCCGCTTGGCCCGCAGGGGCGGCTCCCCTTCCTGCAGGGCCGTCAGGTCGTCCAGGAGCTCCTTGGCCGTGGTGTACCGATCCTCCCGCCGCTTGGCCATCATGACCTCGATGACCTCGGAGACCCCGGCGGACAGCGAGGTGTTGATGTGGTCCGGCGGGATCAGCGGCTCCCGCAGGTGCTTCTTCATGATCTCCGCGGAGTCGTCGGCCATGAAGGGCACACGGCCCGTGACCATGTGGTAGAAGGTCGCGCCCAGACCATAGATGTCCGCCCTGCCGTCGATGTCGATCATGCCCCGGATCTGCTCGGGCGCGATGTAGTAGGGGGTCCCGTAGGCCTTGCCCTCTTCATTCTGGGCGGTCTCGATGTCCGTGGTCTCACGGGCCAACCCCATGTCGGCCAGCTTGACCACACCCTCCTTGGTGATCATGATGTTCTTGGGCTTGACGTCCCGGTGCACCAGGCCGATGCCGTGGGCGTGCTCCAGGGCCTCGGCCACCTGGATCACGATGTCCAGGGCCTCCGGCTCGCTGAAGACCTTGCCTGCGGCCAGGTCGTCGGCGATGGTCTTGCCCTCCACATACTCCATCACGAAGTAGTGGTACCCGCCCGCCTCACCGACGTCGATGGCCTGGACGATGTTGTTGTGGTGCAGCTTGCCCGCGGCCTGACCCTCTTTGTAGAACCTCTTGACGTACTCCGGGTCCGCGCTGAACCGCTTGGGCAGGAGCTTAACGGCCACGGTCCGGTTCAGGCTCAGTTGTGTGGCCTTGTACACCACGGCCATGGCCCCGGCCCCGAGCTTGCCCACGACCTTGTACCCGGGGATCTGGTAGGCGGCTGTGGTGGTCTTGGTGTCCCTGATCGAGCTGAACAGCCGGTCTGCCTGGGACTTGGTCACATATCCCAGGTCCACCATCAGGTCCTTCAGCAGGACAGGACTCTCCTTGGGTCGGGTCTGCAGCTCCTTCAAGGCCTGCTGCAACTCGTCCTTGGTGCAGAGTCCGTGGTCCAGGGCCAGCCTGCCGAAGATCGTGTCGTAGCTCGTGTCTTGCGCCATGCCACCACCGTTCTTGTCGCCAGCGGGCATGACCTTCCGGACGGACTTGGTCACCCGGGCTGTCGGGACAAGACCCATGGTCGGTTGCACCACAACTACTCCCAGAGGTACTGCATCGTCAAGACCACGGCCCTGCCCAACACGGCCCATGCCCTGCTGCACAAGATCGGCCTTGCAGGTCCAGGGGTTTAGAGGACCCTTTCCCGGCTGTGCCCGGCGTGTCTGCGCACGGACACAGCCGCCGACCCGCTTGAGACGGCCACAACCCAGTTCCGCCCCAAAGGTTCCGGCATAAATACCGTGCGTAACGGTTTTTATCCACAGTTTCCACAGATTCTCTTCACAGGGCCGGCTGTAACCTGCAGCCTGGCCGGGCCACTATCCTTGTAGAACGACATCGATTCGATGTGAAAGGACGGACAACAGGACCTCGTGGGAAAGGGGAAACGCCATGAACGCGAAGAAGACAATGAGATCTCTGGTCGTTGCAGCCCTGGTGGTCGCGACCGTGGCAGCCACTGCACGGGCCGGACAGGGTGTGCGAAACAGACAGGGCCCGGGTGGCGCAAGGCCCCCTGAGGGTGTACCCGGTCCCCAGGCAGGGCGAGCGGGCCTGAACCGGCCCTCGGGCCCGGGCAACCCGGTGGCCGCAATCCAGCAGGCCCTGGACAGCCTGGACCTGACCCAGGAGCAGAGGGGGCAGATCAGGGAGGTCCTCAAGGCCAACCGCGATGGGCTGGACAAGGCCCGCGATGCGCACAGGGCCGCCATGCAGGCCTTTGCGTCTGCCGTGGAGAAGGGCGACGAGGCCGGCATCCGGGCTGCAGGGGGCCAGGTGGGCAACGCCATGGCGGACCTGGCCGTGCTCCAGACCCAGGCCGCGGCTGCCATCAAGAAGGTCCTGACCGATGAGCAGGTCCAGAGGCTTGCCACGATTCGCCAGGGGGCACGGCAGGCCAGGCTGCAGAACCCAGGCCTGAGGGCCAGGCAGGGGCAGGGACAGGGGCAGGGGCAGGGGGGTGTGCGCGGCGGCCTCGGCCCCGGCCCCAGGGGCCGGATCGACCCTGAGATGGGGCCTGGTCCTGTGCCACGCAACGCCGGGCCTAGGCAGGGTCAGGCCCTGCCCCCCCAGAGGCGGGGCCAGGTGGGACGGAACCCGCAACAGCCCGGTCCCGGGGCCTTCCAGCGTATGGACCGCAATGGCGACGGGGTCGTCTCTCAGCAGGAATTCAACGCCTTTCAGAGGCAGCAGGGTCGTGTAGGGCCTGTGCTGTGATCAGACTCTTGTGTGGGGAACGGGCCCTGTCGCGTGGGAGGTAGGTCTCCATGCAACAGGGCCCAACCTATGACAAGGGATTTCGATTGAAGGACCGGCCATGGCCGCTTACCTTGACCAGGCGATGATCCTGGAAGAGACAGGCACTGTGTGGCGCCTGCTCAGGGAAAGGCTGCAAGCGGGCGTGGACACGGCCTCCGACAGACCTCGAGACGACCAAGCGACCTTCGAGGGCCGGTGCCAGGCCCTGGACCGGGCGGACATCCGCGAGAGCCTGGGCGGCGACCCTGCGGCCTACCGGCGCCTGGTGGAGCGCCACCAGGCCCAGGTCTCCAAGATCCTCTGGCGGTTCAGCCGGGACCGCCGAGTCCACGAGGAGTTGGTCCAGGACACGTTTGTGGAGGCCTACCTGAGTCTGAGGGGGTTCAAGGGCACCGCGCCCTTCTCCCACTGGCTGGCCCGGATCGCCACACGAGTCGGCTATCAATACTGGAAACAGGCCTCGCGGCCTGCCCGGACCTGGAGCCTGACCGTGGAGGAATGGGACCGGCTTGCCGATACCCAGGTCAGCACGCTCCAGGCCGGCGAGGTCGGTGCGCTTGTGCACCGCCTCTTGGAGCAGCTGCCGCCGCGGGATCGCCTGGTCTTGACCCTGCGGTACCTGGAGGGGTGTGATGTGGCCCAGACCGCGCGCAGGATCGGATGGACCCAGAGCATGGTCAAGGTCCAGACCCTGCGGGCTAGGAAGAAACTCGAGAAGCTCCTGGCTTCCCATGACAAGGAGTCGCTGCTATGAACGTGGACGAACACCTCAGAAGGCTGGCCGGCCTGGCCCGGGGGGACTCGCCGCCCAAGGTCGATGTGGCAGACCGCGTGGTCCGGGCCTTGGCCGCCCGAGAACCGGCCCAGCCTGAACGCACGTGGATGTGGATGGCCGGCCTGTCCGCAGCGGCAGCAGCCGCAGTGGCGGTCATGGCGATCCCGTTCTACGAGATGTGGAACGACCCCTTCAGGGAGGTGGTGGAGACGATCTCGTGGGTGATCCAATGACGCAGGCCGATCCCAATAACAATCCGTCGCTCCTGATCGCTCAGGTCCACCGGTGGCGGACCGCCTTCTTCGGCCTGGTCGTCCTCCTGGCCGGCGTGGTGATCGGGGCCGGGGCCGTCCTGATCTGGGCTGCGCCCAGGACCGTTCGGACCGGGCCGCGCCAGGGCGCGGCGGTGGGGCCGGACGCCGGGGCGATGCCTGCAGAGGTCCTGGTTCAGCGGCTCAGACGCTCCCTCCAGCTCTCGACCCAGCAGGTCCAGGCCATCCGGCCCATCGTGCGGGAACACATGGCCAACCTGAATCGCATCCGCCAGGAGACCCGCCCCAAGGTGGCCGATCAACTGCGGCTCATGGGCCAGCGGATCGAGGGACACCTCAACAGAGCCCAGCGTCCGCTCTGGGATCAGCAGTTCAGGCGGCTTCAGGAGCAGCTCCAGTGGTCCGCTCCGGGCTCCCGAGGCCGCGTCCAGGAGCCCAGGGGACCTGCCTCGGCCCCCTTGGGCCGCCAGGGTCGGGCCCCCGGTGCGCGGTCCGCACAGCCGGGGCCCAGGGAGCAACGGCCTGCTGCACCGCCCGGCGGGCCTGAGGGCGGTGCCCCTGTCCAGGACGCCCCCGCGGCCTCCGAGTGAGGCAGGCCGGACCGCTGTAACCGCTCAAGGCCTCTGCAGTCCTGACCGATACCAAGGGTATTCTGAACAGGCCCTGTTCAGCCAGGCCCTGCGCGGGTATACTCCGGTCCGCCCGGGCTGGGCATGTGACGGACTTGGTGTGGGACGCCTATGGGTTCGGCAAGGCCGAGTGACTCTGCGTATCAGCGATGCATCAACCCGCAGTGCGGGGCCCAGTTCGATTGCGGGCAGAGCCTGTTCAAGTGCCCGCGGTGCGGCGACCTGCTGGACATCCGGTACCGTTGGGACGCGATCCCGGTCCCCAAGAGGCTCAGCGACCTGGCCCAGAGGTGGTCCGGGCGTGCGGACCGGCTGGACTTCTCCGGCGTGTGGCGGTTCCGGGAGCTGCTCCAGTTCTGTGCGGACGCGGACAAGGTCACCATCGGCGAGGGACAGACGATCCTGGAGCGGAACGACGCCCTGGCCCGGCATCTCGGCATGCGGCCCGGCACCCTCCACCTCCAGTACGAAGGCCTGAATCCCTCGGGGTCGTTCAAGGACAACGGCATGGCCGCGGCCTTCAGCCACGCCCGGATGGTGGGGGCCACTTCGTGTGCGTGCGCATCCACGGGCAACACGTCGGCCTCCGTGGCCCTGTACGCCCACAGTTGCGGGCTCAAGTGCACGGTCTTCATCGGCTCCGGCCGGATCGCCTTCGGCAAGCTCAGCCAGGCCATGGACTACGGGGCCCAGACCATCCAGATCCAGGGGGACTTCGACGACTGCATGCGCCAGGTCCAGGCCGTGTGTCAGAACCTGGGGCTGTATCTGCTCAACTCGCTCAATCCCTTCAGGCTCGAGGGCCAGAAGACGATCATGTACCGGATCATCGAGGGCCTGGGCTGGCGGGTGCCGGACTGGATCGTGGTGCCCGGCGGCAACCTCGGCAACTCCAGTGCGTTCGGCAAGGCCTTCCTGGAGCTGCGGGATCTGGGCCTGGTCGACCGGGTGCCCCGCCTGGCGATCATCAACGCAACCGGCGCAAACACGCTGTGGGACCTGGTCACCCGGAAGGGCCTGCGGTGGAACGAAGGCCGGGTGGACAAGAAGGTGGTGGACGACTACTACGCGGACCTCACGGCCCGCCGGTTCTCACCCCACACCTGCGCGTCTGCGATCGAGATCTCCAGGCCCGTGAACCTGTCCAAGTGCCTGCGGGCCCTGGACGTGTGCCAGGGTGTGGTCCGCCAGGTCACGGATGAGGAGATCTGCGACGCCAAGGCCCTGATCGGCAGGTACGGCCTGGGCTGCGAGCCGGCCTCCGCGGCCACGGTCGCGGGCCTCAGGGGCCTGCTCGCCGAGGGTACGATCGAGAAGGACAGCAC
>JAGOQT010000250.1 GCA_018007255.1 Phycisphaerae bacterium
GGCCTGGACGGCCTTGCTCAGGGGGCCTGCCTTGCATACAGATGAGCCGGTCTTCTGGGCCCGTATGGCAGACTCCATGATGGCCGGATTAAGAGACAGGATCGTGGACTTGCCGGCCTGGTTCATGTAGCAGTACTGCGGCTTGCCATTCGTCACGCCGATGAGGTATCTGCCGGCCGCGGTCTCGCTCGGCTGTGCCTGCTGGGTGTCACTGATCAAATGGACCACGCCCAGGAGGGTGGAGAGGACCTGCCGAGTCCGCTGCGGATCGTGGCTGGTGATCGAAAGCCCGACGCAACCCGCGATCGGGGGTAGACCCGGTGGCTCCTGCAGGATCTGGGTGGGCGGAACGACGAAGAGCGAGACCTGTTCGAAGTTGCCGTAGATCTCCCTCTCCACGTCCAGACCGGTCACTCGCTGAAGCCGCTCGGAAACGGCCTTGGCCTGTGCCGACTGGGGGTCTGCCAGGGCAAAGCTGGCCAGGGCAATGGCCTCTGACGGGACGGCCTCGAAGGCCGCCCTGCTGAGGTTCGGCGTGCGGATCAGGTCATAGGCCAGGCACCGGTGGCCGTCCTTGAAGTTGACGTCTGCCTCCAAGGACAGCCCCTGTTCCTTCACAGCCAACTGGACCGTCAGGTCGTCGATGCTGTTGAAGTCCACGAATCCGTCCGCCATGCGCAGCTCTTGGGGCATCTGGCCCTTGGGGACGAGCCTGCTCACCCCTGCATAGGCCTGGTCCACGTTGGCCCATAGGGTCAGTGCATTGCCCTGTCGGACGTCCTTGCCCAGCCTGGAGAAGGAACCGCTGCTCGTGGCCAGCGATGGCTCCTTGATGATACCCTTGTGCCGCTTGACGGACCACTTGAGCTGGTCCAGGGGGTGGGCGATGATGATCACGTTGTCGTCGTGGGCGGCGTAGGCCGAGTTCTGTATGTTGAAGGACTCCATGCCCTCAATGGGATCGATCTGCTTGCCGGCCATACCCAAGACCGCCAGGAGCATGCCCCGCAGGGCGTCGCTCTTGCCCGGATACAGGACGACCACAAAGGGGGGCTGGTTCTGGGTGATGCCGGTGATGCCGGCCGCCATGCCACGGATCTTCTTGAACTCGGCCATCATGCTCGGATTGAACAGGCTGCTGAGCACGGGCCCGTGGGCTCCCCCCTGGCCCTGAGCCTGGGCTCCAGCCACAGCGGCCAGGGGATTCTCAAAGGGTGTGCCCTTGAGCATATTGAGGATCGTCTCGATCTGCCTTCCCGGGCTGCCCAGTTCCACGTACATCAGGGTCTGGGGAGGCATGAGCGAGGCCAGGTCCACCACGGTCAGGTCCTCCAGCACGGCCCTGGCCTTGTCGATGATGGCCGTCTGGTCCGCGAACTCGGCCAGGAGCCTCTCCAGGGTCGACCTCGCAGCCTGCTCGTCCCGCTTCTTGAGAAAGCACATCCCCTTCCTGTACATGGCCTGGGCGACATAAGACCTGCCGCTGGTCTTGGCCTCGATCACCTGGTCGAAGAGGGTGACCGCCTTGTCGAGGTTGCCCTCGATCTCCTCTGCGTAGATCCCCTCCTGGAGGACCTCAGCCGCGCTCTTCGCAGCCGCCCCTGCCGGGCCGGCCCAGGCCAGGACGGCCAGGACAGCCACCCCCGTGAGGACTGTGCTCGTCTTGCTCATCGTCGTGCTCCTTTCTCTGGGTCCAGCTTAATGGGAACCGTGTTGACCACAAGCTGAATTCTGGAGCAGCCCTATGACCGTCGTGTTACGGTTCGGTCCTTCTTGGGTGAATCTTCGCGGGCCCCTGCAGGGCTCGGAAGAGGGGTCGGCGACCCGGCGCGGGCGCGGATGCGGCGATCCAATGACGAGGGGGATGCCGCGGCGAGGCGGCATCCCCCGTGGGTATAGGGATTTCGATGGGTCAGTAGATGGCCCTGACCACGATGTTGTCGAAGATGCTGCCCGGGTTGTTGCAGCTGTACAGGGCGATGCTGCCCTGGGCCAGCGAGGCGTCGTTGACCGAGAAGATCTCGGCATCGTCCACGTACACCCGGACCAGCGAGCCCAGGACCAGGACCCGGACCTGATAGGCCTGGCCGGACACGTAGCTCCGCTCGGCCGAGGCCAACTGGGTGAACCTGCCGGACCTGCACTTGACCAGGCGGGTGTAGTTCTCCATGGCGTTCATGGAGAGACGGTAGTAGTTGCTGCCGTCCTTGACCCTGAACATCAGGCCGATGTCTCCATCGGAGGCAGACTTCATGGTCAAGCTGACCTCGTAATCGGTCCAGGCCGCGCCGGCCTCGTACATCGCGAAGGTCCCCCGCTTGCCCAGGCTGTCGCACCACCGGTAGATCGCCGAGTCCTGGACCATCGCCCTGGACGCGGCCGACCAGTTGCTGGGCTTGTTGAGGGTCCCCTGATCCACGGTCCTCCAACCGTCGAACTGGCCGTCGCTGAAGTCCTCATACAGAACCACGGGGGCATCGGCGTCGAGGACCATGACCTCCACGGTCTGGCTGACCGTGTGGGTGCCGTCCGAGGCCTCCACCCTCAGGACCATGGTCTGCAGTGCAGACACATCCCCCGGAGTGAAGACCGGGTTGGCCAGGTCGGGATCGCTGAACGTGCCCTCGCCCGATTCCACCGCCCAGTGATAGGTCAACGGGTCCCCGTCGGGGTCATAGGCAGACGCCTGCAGCTGAGTCGCCCCGGTGTCCTTGATCAGGGAGGGGGTGGCCTGGGCCGCGGTGATCAGGGGGGCCAGGTCCGCGCCCCGGAGATTCGTCACCACCACATTGTCAAAGGACGCACCCTTGTTGTTCGAGCTGTACAGGGCGATGGTGCCGCTGGCAAAGGTCCCGTCGGTCACGGCGAAGATCCGCTGGCCGTCAATGGACACGTCCAGGTACTCCGCATAGGCGACGAGGCTGACCTTGTACGTCCTGCGCACCGCGAACTTGGCCTTGTCCCAGGCCAGGTCGGTCAGCTGGCCGTTCACGCACCGCTGGAGCCGGCGGGTGCCGTCCTTGTTGTTCCACACAAACCGATAGTAGTTGTTCTCGTCCTGAACGCGGAACATCACTCCGATCGCCGCGTTGGCGTTCGAACGCAGATCCACGTCCGTCTGGTAGTGGATCCAGGGGGCCCCCGTCTCATAGACCAGGGCCGTGGGTGTGCTGGACTTCTGGTACAGCACGCCTGCTGAGACGGTCCAAGCCGGCGTACCCTTGCCCAGATCCTTGACGATCCAGCCGTTCAGGTCGCCGTCGTTGAAGTCATCGGCCAGGAAGGTCTGGGCGTCGGCATCGACCACCTTGAGCTCCACGGTCTGGCTGACCGTGTGGGTCCCGTCCGAGACCTCCACCTTCAAGACCACGGTCTGCAGCCCGGTCACGTCCGAAGGCACGAAGACCGGGTTGGCGATGTCCGGATCGCTGAAGGTCCCCTGGCCGGATTGAATCGCCCAGCGATAGGTCACCGGGCCCTGGTCGGGGTCGTAGGCCGAGGTCTGGAGCTGCACGGCCTGCTCGTCCGACAGAATCGCCGGGGTCGCGGTCGCAGAAGCGATCACCGGAGCCAAGTCGGCGTTCTTCAGGTTGGTGACCAGGACGTTGTCAAAGGACGCGGTCTTGTTCTTGGAGCAGTACAGGGCAATCGTCCCGCTTCCGAAGGTCGCGTCCGTGACGGCGAAGATCCGCTGGCCGTCGATGTCCACCTCCAGGTACGGACCCTTGACGATCAGACTCAGCCGGTAGACCTGGCCCTTGGTGAACCGGACCTGCTCTGAGGCCAGATCCGTGATCGCGCCGTTCACGCACTTCTGGAGCCTCCGCGTGCCGTCCTTGTTGTCCCACACAAACCGATAGTAGTTGTTCTCGTCCTGAACGCGGAACATCACTCCGATCGCCGCGTTGGCCTTCGACGCCAGATCCACGTCCGTCTGGTAGTGCTGCCAGACCGTCCCGGCCTCGTACACCAGGGTCGTGGGCACGCTCTTCTTCTGGACCGCGCTCCCGGTGGAGGCGTCCCACACCGACTTGGACTTGCTCAGGTTTCGGACAATCCAGCCGCCCAGATCGCCGTCGTTGAAATCGTCGGCGAGGAACGTGGCCGCATCCGCGTCATACACGACCACCGTGAGGGTGTCGGACTTGACCGTCAACGTGCCGTCAGAGACCTCCACGTGCATCTTGCAGGTCATGGAACCCGCCACGTCGACCGGCGTGAACACCGGGTTGGACAGCGTATCGTCGTTGAATGTGCCCTGCCCTTCCTCGAGGACCCACTTGTAGGTGACCGGCCTGCCCTCATCCGGGTCAAAGGCATCGGCAGAGAACTGCACGGTCTGGGTATCCAGGATCCGCTGGGCCGAGGCCTCCAATGCAGTGATCCGCGGCGGCTGGTTCACATCGACGAGAGTCTCCACTCTGAGCGAGTCGAACAGAGCGTTTTTGTTGCTGTGGCAATAGAAGGCGAATGTGCCCCGGCTGAGCGAGGTGTCCTTGACCGAGAAGACCCGGACCTGGTCCACAAGGACCTCCAACAGTCCTCCGTCGGCCAGGATCTGGATGCCGTGAGACTGGTTCCTCGCCAGGGTGGCCTTGTCCGAGGCCAGCAAGGTGAACACGCCGTTCACGCACTTGACGAGCCGCCGTTCCCCCTTGTCCCGGTTCCAGGAGAAGCGATAGTAGTTGTCCGCATCCTGGACACGGAACATCAGACCGAGGTCCCCGTCGTCGTCCGTCCGCATGAAGTAGCTGACCTTGTAGTCCGTCCACTCGGACCCCTGCTGGAACAGGAGATAGGTGCCCTTTCGGGCCAGGCTGTCCGAGCTGGTCGAGTAGCAGTCCGACACCTGCCACAACTCGTTTCCGCCGACACTCGGCCCCCAGGACCGCGTCGATCCGGCAGGCGCGAGGCTCGGAACACTCCGGTTCCCTTCATAGACCTCCTTCCACCTCAAGAAGAAGGGCTCATACTCCCAACTCTCCCCATCCTCTTCGAAGTCCTCCATGAGCAACATGACCGTCAGGGTCCCCTCGGCGGTGCCCACATTGCCCGCGTCGTCGGTGGCAGTGACCGTCACGGTATAGTGGCCCACAGGCAAGGCCGTGGGGATCTGCACGCTCCAAGCCAGGGTCTCGTACTCCGTCTGGGCCGTGTAGGTCACGCCGCCCACCGTGACCTTGACGGTGGAGCCCACGTCGCTCACCCGCCCTTGCAGCGTGGGGAGCGTCTGGTCCGTGACCAGGTCCTCGACCGAAACCACCGGAACCGTCTGGTCCAGGGCAAAGGCCGCACTCACACTCGCCCCACCATTGAGCGGCTTCCCGGAAAGGTCGTTGACCGCCCCGGCGACCAGGATGATGACATATTGCCCGTCCCGGGTCAGGGTTTCGGTGGGCCTCACGGTCACCTGATTCGTGTTCCACCCGACCACCTCGAAGGAGGCTGTGTAGGCGGCCTCGCCGTCCCCGCTGGGTGCGAACCACACCTCGACGGAGTCGTCATTGCCCATCACGGGCTCGGAGCAGAGGAAGGTGACTTCCGGAGTCGTGTCTGCAGTCAGACGGTCGTCCGCCTTGCCCGTGTCCTCGGTCAGCGTCCACCCGATCAGGGTCGGCGATCCTCGATCCAGGATCACCACATCCGCAACCGTGCTCTGGGTCGTGTTCCCGGCCCAGTCCACGGCGGTGATCAGAACGTCGTAGGCATCGTCCCGATCCGGCAACGTGATCAGCCCTTCCTCGATCGTCCACGTCCCGTCATCGTGGACGGTCGCACTTTGGGTCTGGCCGGCCACGGTCACGTAGACTGCGGACTTCGGCTCGTCTACGGTCCCGGCCAAGCCCGGCTGCAGACTGTTCGTCACGAACGACTGGACCGTGGCGGTCGGACCGACATAGTCGAGCCAGCGACCGTGCAGATCCAGTCCGGCTGCGGTGGAGGCACCCGGGGTCGTCCAGCAGACGAGGATGCGCCCCCATGCCCCAAGGGCCATGGACGGCTCAAACTGATGGCCCGCTTTCTCGACATTCACACGGACCTCCAGACCGGCCCCGGTTCCATCCGCTTCGTACCGCCTGCTGTAGATGCCGGAACCGTCTCCATCCCGGTCCAGGTTCGACCAGGTCATCACAAACCCGCCCGCGGCATCCATGACCACCGCCGGCTCGAAGGCATCGCCCGAGCCGTTGACCTGGAAGGCCTCGCCCAGGGCCATCAGGCCATC
>JAGOQT010000006.1 GCA_018007255.1 Phycisphaerae bacterium
CAAGGCCGCAGGTCCCGGTTGCCCGGAGGCGTACCCGCTGCGGTACGCTGAGGACAAACGGGACCGAGAACGCAGCAGCCGGACAACAGGACCGCTCAGAACCGAAGGCTTGTGAGAAATGCGGGCTGGGGTGGTCAGACCGTCCCACGGTCCCACAACCCTCCCACGCCCCCCCAGATCAGGTCTTGCAGCCCGGAGATCGTTGTGCTATACTCATGCCCTTGGTCGGCCGTCGAGTGACGGCCGATCCGCTTTCTGGGTATGGCCTCATCCAAGGAGATCCTATGAAGCTCAGCCGTATGGTCGTTGTCCTGGCCAGTCTGTTCGTGGGGCTTGCGGTGGTGTGGGCTGCCGAGACCGCCGCGAAGGTCGCGTTCGAGAACGACCAGCAGAAGGTCAGCTATGCGATCGGGTTCCAGGCAGGGAGCAGCTACAGGTCGCAGGAGGTCCCGATCCACCTGGACATGTTGATCCAGGGCCTCAAGGACGGATTCGGCGGACAGACCTCCGTGCTGTCCAGCGACGAGACTCAGCAGGTCATGACGGCCTTCCGGAAGGACATGCAGGCGAGGGCGGACAAGAAGCGCAAGGATCTGGCGGACAAGAACCTGGCTGAGGGCAAGGCCTTCCTCGAGGCCAACGCCAAGAAGGAGGGGGTCCAGGTCCTGGCCAGCGGCCTGCAGTACAAGGTCCTCAAGGAAGGGACGGGGAAGACCCCGGTGGCCACGGACAGGGTCAAGGTCCACTATCGCGGGACCCTCATCAACGGCACCGAATTCGACAGCTCCACCAAGGGGGGCAAACCCGTGGAGTTCCTGGTGACACAGGTGATCAAGGGGTGGATCGAGGCCCTGCAGTTGATGAAAGAGGGCTCCAAGTGGGAGCTCTATGTGCCTGCGGCCCTGGCCTATGGGGAGCCGGGCAGGCCCAGCATCCCGCCCAACTCCGTGCTGGTCTTCGAGGTCGAGTTGCTGGAGATCCTTAAGCCGGACCCCAATGCACCGCCAGCCTCAGCGGCCAAGCCAACCCCTACTACCGTCAAGCCGACACCCACACCCGGTGCAAAGCCCCAGTGATTCCAGGAGCCTTGGATATGCAGGTACTCATCACATACTACTCCAGGACGGGCAATACCAAGAGACTGGCCGACGAGGTGGCCCTGGGCGTCCGACAAGTCCAGGGCGTGACCTGCCTGGTCAAGCCTGTGTCTGAGGTGGCCAAGGAGGACTTCCTGGCCTCGGACGCGGTCATCGCCGGGTCTCCGGTCTACTTCGGGACCATGGCCGCGGACCTCAAGAGGCTCTTCGACGAGTTCGTGGGTCTGAGGCGCAAGATGGCGGACAAGATCGGCGCGGCCTTTGTCACGTCCGGGCACCCGACCGGGGGCAAGGAGACCGCCCTCCTCTCGATCCTGGAGGCCTTCCTGATCTATGGCATGATCGTGGTGGGGGATCCGCTGGAGGCCAGCGGCCACTACGGTGTGGCGTGCGTGGGCGCGCCGGACCAGACGACCTGCCAGGACGCCGCCAAGCTGGGCAAACGGGTGGCGGGGCTGGTCAAGAGGCTTCACGGGTGACCCCTCTTCGGCCCCAGTCGGCCGTGGCTGCCAGACGGCGGTCAGTATAGGACCCCGCCGCCCTGTGGATACTCCAGGAGCACGGCCTTGGCCCGGTCGCGGAGGACGCCCCGGATCACCCTGATCCCCCGCGACTCCAGGCCCGCTGCCCAGTCTGAGGGCTTGGCCCCCTCGTCGAACCCGATCGACTCCGCATCCTCGCCGAGCGCGCCGCAGACCACGGATTGCACCCCGGACCAGGGAATGGCGCCCAGGCACATGGCACACGGCTCACAACTGGTCACGAGCTGACAGGGAGGAGACCCACCCTCGCCGCCCAGATTGTGGCGGCCTCTGCCCTGCTGTGCGAGGATGAGGGCCACGATCTCGGCGTGGGCAACCGAACAATGGGCCCGGACCACGAGATTGACGCCGATCGAGAGCAGCCTGCCGGAGGGCTCCTCGAACACGGCGGCGCCGAACGGTCCGCCCGTCCGGTGGCGGGTGTTGAGACGGGACAGGTCGACGGCCAGTTGCATCCGCTCCACCTCCGTCTCCCACACCTCGCCCCTGCGTTCCAGAAACGGGTCCAGCCACCGGGGCAGGTCCAGCATGATCCTGGGGTTCTCCATGGCCCCATTCTACAGGGCTGGCCGGTGTGCTTCCAGGGGAGGATGCAAGGCCTGCCGCTGGCATGAAGGAGGGCGGACCGCGGTTGGCAAACCGCCTCCGTCCTGCCGATCGCCCTCAACCACGGGGCGTTCAAGGCTACTCTTTGGTGTTGCGGTCCTCCAGGAGCCTCTTGAGGTACTCGTTCTCGCGCCGTGTGGCCTCCAGGTCGAAGGCCTGGTACTTGATGCAGATCCTGAGGTAGTCCATGGCCTCCTGGAGGCTGTCCAGACTCTGCCGGAGCTTCTTGTGGCTTTCACGAGCCTGCTTGGCCAGCTCCTCGAGCTTCTGTGTCTGGGGATTCGTGTTGGGGCCGAACTCCCTGACCAGTTCGTCCAGCCGCTCTCGGAGCTTGTCCTGATCCATTGCGTCCTCCTCCAGACCCTGTGCCGCTCCCGGTTCACCACCCATGCGCCCTGGCCCTGGACAGGGGCTGATTGGATTATACCGGGAAACCGCGCGGGATTCCAGACCTCCAAGGGGGCCGCGCCTCCGCGGAACGAAAAGGCGAGGGCAGGGGTAGCGATTGTAGGGGATGTGCAGAGCCCGGATCTCGGGGGACAGGGGCCCGGTCAGGCACCCTGTCCCGGGTCCGCCAGCCGGCCCATGAACAGGATGGCCCCCGAGACCTGGTCACGGATCAGGAACACGAACGGGTGGTCCGCGCGGAAGACCACCGGCTGGGTCGGCGGGGCCAGAGACGTGAGCTTCATCGTCACGCCTGTGGCCGCTGCGGCCTCGGTGCCCTTCTCGTCCACGGCCACAAAGGCCTTGTGCACGACCGCAGAGATGAACAGGTCCCGCCTGCCGGTCATGCCCGAGAAATCGGCCGCACCGGAGAACGCGTCCTCCATACCCATGGCCCGCAGTGCGTCGGCCAGGCTGAACTGGCCGGTGAGCTTGAACCGGGGGATCGTCACCACCACCTCGCGGCCCCGGGCCCCCTCCAGCCAGCCCGCCAGGGGTTCGGGGGCCAGGCCCTGCTCGAGCCGGGCCAGACCCGTGATCTGCTTGGGCAGCAGGACGACCATGGACAACCCGTGGCCCTGATACGGCATCTCCAGGACCTGGAGCCAGTCGGTCTCTGCATAGGAGAACCGACCCGTCCGGTCCATCATGGGCACGTCCACGGTCTTGCCCTCGGCCAGGGTGAAGGGTCTGTCCACGGTCCTCTCTCGGTCAAAGGGACTGGCCCAGTCGCCCTTGAAGTAGATGGCATTGGTCAGGACCAGACGGGTCATCCGGTCCAGCATGCCCCTGGGGATCAGGTCTTGGATCCTGGCGCGGGTCTGCTCCTCGACCCAGCCATTGATCGTTGCCCGGGCGGCCTCAACATGACCGGCGAAGTCCACCGGCCTCAGCTCGCCGCCATAGGAGATCTCGTTGGTCTTGAGGAAGTCGGCCAGGAATGGGAAGCCCTCTTGTCCCCACAGGGCATTGGCCACGACCCACTCATAGTCCCCTCGGCCGGCCCGGCGGTTCTGGTCTGCGATCGCTGCGCCCAGGACCTGGGCCAGGACCGCTGGAGACCAGGCCCGGTCCTGCCCGCCCCGGTCAGACCAGCGAAGGACCCTGGCCATCTGGTCTGCGGTCGGCCCGCGTGCGCCGGTGTAGGCCAGGGCCATGGCCGTGGAGATGCTGTAGGGCGAGAAGAAGAGGTTCCCATCCTGGTCGCGAAGCCGGGCGAACAGGTCGAGGCCGAAGGCGTTGTTGGCCTGGCCCGCACGGAGGATGGCCTCCCTCGTCTGGTTCGAGTTGGCGTCCACGGTCCCGGCCTCCTGTGCCTGAGCGGGCATCCCTGCCATGAGCATCGCACCTGCAAGAAGTGTGAACAGCCGCATCGCCAGTCTCCCAAGCAGGAGTCGTCAAGGGCTCACGGCCTGTGCCCACAGCCCCTCCAATGAGACGAGTGTATCTGTCCGGGCCCCGGCGTGCAACAGGCCTTGTGGGGGCTGCGGGCTAGAGCGACGGGACGATCCGGAGTGTCACCCGGGCTACCTGGACGTTGCGGGCATCCTGGCGGAGCCTGTCGACCCTGACGTTCTCGCCTGTCAGGGAGATCATGATCTGGGTGCCGTCCGACCTGGAGGTCTGGGTGACCCTCGCAGTCCAGTCGCCGCCGGCCGGACCAGCTGCTGCTGCCGATACCACCAGACGGGCCGGGAGGTTGGTGTGGACCTCAGCGGTCTTGGAGCCTGTGTAGGTGTGAGAGGGGTCCGGGGAGGCCATGGCCTGCAGGACCCTGAGTGTCTTCCCGTCGTCCACCACCGCGGCCACGGGCCCCGTAGACGCACCGGACGGACCCAGTCGTGAAGACCCAAGGCCTGCCTGAATCACACTGGAGAGGGCTGAGTCGCCGATCTCCCCACCCGTGGCGTGCGTGCCCCTGTCGCCTGCATACTCGACATCCATCCCGATCCGCTTGACCGTGCGTTGATCGACGGTCACCATGCCGGTGACCCGATAGGACCCGGGCGAGAGGGACTGGGGCAGGCGGGCCTTCAGGACCAGCCTCGAGCCCGGGATGATCCCCACCTCGTTGAACTCGATCTTGGGCACGACCACCTGCCGCCGGTTCTCCTGCAAGAGACTGACCTTCGCGGACCCCGTGAGACGAGAGAAGGCCGAACCCTCGTTCTCGACCACCAGACACACCCGTGTGGCCCTGGCCTGCCCCCCGTCTTCGGGCTCAAGCCTGGCGTCCGCGATCCGGGTGTTGCGGGCAGGCGGTCTGCCCTCCACCTCCACCAGCACAGGCACGACATACTCGTACTCCATGACGACGCCTGTGGCCGTGGGGTTGGGGTTGTACTGGACCAGGATGGCTGCGCACGAGAAACCGCGGGCCCACTGTGGAACCAGGACGTGAACGTCCACGGACTCGGTCCGGCCCGGGCCTATGTCCAGCACCTGGGTCCGGCCCCTGGTCAGGGCGATCCAGGTGCGGCAGGATGCCCTGTTCAACCGGTCGGGGCGGCTGCCGAAGTCCGGCGAATTCGGATCCACAGGAAGCCATTGGCCGTCCTCCGACTGGGCCAGGTCTACGACCCTGAGGACGGCATGGCAGGCCGCGGTCCGGTTGATGTTCTGGAGATTCACGACGGTCTTGACGGCCTCTCCGGGCCGTGCAGCACATGAGATCTGCATGGGATACACGGCAAGCCGGGCCTGCATGGGGGTTGCGAGGAACAGGCCTACGACACAGACCCTGATGACCTGGCGGGCGTTCGTGTCCATCTGTGCCTCCTTGGGCGCTGGGTTGACGGATCCACACGGCTCCTGCCCACAGATGCCTCCATACCCAGTCCTCTCTCCTACCCCTACGACGGCCCGAGGGCGCTGTGCGCAACACGGCTTTTCTAGGGCCCTTGGCGGCGGCCCAGGCTGGGCCTGGAGGTTCGAGGTTGACACCCGGTTCAGGCCCCTATAGCCTTGACTGCAGGCTAGGCTTGGAATTCACCCGTGCAAGCGAGTTCACGAGCCGGATGCCGCGAATCCCAAGGCGAAAGGAATCAGAAAGGAGACCCACATGGAAAGGATCAGAGCGACGTGCCTGATTGCCGTGCTCGGCCTGGTGCTGGCCGGGTGCGCCAAGAAGGAGGAGACGACCCCTGCCGCCCCAAGCACAACGGGCGTGGCGGCCCCCGTCAGCGAGGCGGCCCAGCAGGCCGAGCAGGCTGCCGTCAAGGCCGCCGAACAGGCCGTTCAGGAGGCCAACCAGGTCAAGGCGACTGCCGTGGTTGCGGCCCAGCAGGCCCAGGAGACCGTCCAGCAGGCGGCCGCAGAGCAGACGGTCTGCCCTGTGATGAAGGGCCAGCCGATCGACAAGACGATCTTTGTGGAGTACCAGGGTCAGAAGGTCTACTTCTGCTGCGAGTCCTGCAAGGCTGCCTTCGAGAAGGAGCCGGCAAAGTACCTCGCGGAGCTGCCTCAGTTCAAGAGATAGACGATCCGAGTCGGACCGCCTCTGCCCACTCACATTCACGAGGAGACCGGGATCCTCTGTGAACGAGGGCGAAACTGTGGCCAATCAGCGCATCGAGAAGTGGATCGCGTGGTTCCTCTTGTGGGCGTTAGGCCTCGCCTCATGCAGGGGTACGGCCGGTCAGGGGGAGCGACAGGCCCGCCAGGAGCGGGCGGATGTGGCCCGGAGGTATCGGCCAGCGCAGGCCGAGCCCAATCTCCCCAGACTGACCCCCCAGTCGTCCTTGAGCGAGGTGGTCCACTATGCCATCCTCCGCAGCCCCTCAGTGGAGGCCGCGTACTACGACTGGTACGCGGCCGTGGAGCGGATCACGCCTGCCCGATCCCTGCCTGACCCCAGGCTGGGCCTTGAGGCGGACGTGGCCGGGACTCTGACCTCGTTGATGCCCGGACTGATGATCGATCTGCCTGGACCGGGCAAGGTGCGGGCCATGGGCGAGATGGCTACAGCAGAGGCCCGTCAGGCCTATCATGTCTTTGAGGCCCAGGTCCTCAGCTCAGCGGTAGAGGTCAAAACGACGTACTATCAGTTGCGGGCACTGGCCGAGTCCATCGAGGTCAATCGGCGGATGTTCGACCTGCTCAGGGAACTGGAGTCGATCGCCCAGACCCAGCACGCGGCGGGAAGGGCGACCTTGCAGGACGTGCTCCGTGCGCAGATCGAGATGGGCCAGGTCCGAACGGAGATCGCCAATCTGAAGGACTCTCGCGTGGCTGCGGCTGCCCGGTATCGCGCGGCCATGGGCGTCAGGGCAGAGGACCCGTCCGTGCCGCTGCCCGCAGGTTTCGAGGACACGGCCTCGCCTCCTGATCCGAATCACCTCATCGAGATTGCCTACGATCGCAATCCGGTGCTCCGCCGGATGCGGGCTGCCATAGAGCAGGCCGAGGCCGCCGTCCGCCTTGCCGGACGCGCTGGCGTGCCGGACTTCTCCGTCGGTCTGGAGGCGGACGTCAAGCCCAGCCCCACGATGTGGAGGCCCAGTGCCCGGATGACCCTGCCGGTCTGGCGAGACAAGATCGCGGCACAGATTGCAGCAGCCACGGCCCAGTCGCGTGCGGCCAGGTCCAGACTCACGGCGGAGGAGGTCGCCCTGGGTGCGGAGTTTGCGGGGATGCTGTTCATGTTTCGTGAGAGCCAGAGGGACCTGGACCTCCTGACCGGGGAGATCCTGCCGCGTGCCAGGCAGTCCCTGGAGGTCGCACGGACGGGGTATGTCTCGGGCCGGGCCTCATTCATCGACATCCTGGACGCGCAGCGCAGCCTGCTGTCCTTTGAGCTTGCCACCACCGAGGCCAGGGCCAGGCGGGAGGTTGCACTGGCCAACCTGTCCCTGACCATCGCAGGGATCATGCCTCAGGGATCGCCGCTGCCGGAGGAACGACCATGAGGAATCGCAGTCCGATGTTCGCTGTGGGTCTGGTCCTGTTGCTGGCGGCCCTGATCGGTGCCTATTGGGCAGGGCGGTCCAGCGTGGCGGGCACGTCAGAACAGAGGGCATCGCAGCGAGGGCCGCAGGTCTCCACGATCTACACCTGCTCGATGCACCCCCAGGTCCGTGTGGCCGGCCCTGGCCTGTGTCCCTTCTGCCGGATGCCGCTCGTGCCCGCCACGTCCGTGTCACCGGGGACGGGCGAAGGACCGACCGTGACTCTGTCTCCCAGGGACGTGGCCATGGCCCGGGTGGAAACGGTTCCCATCGAGCGAAGGCGACTGGACCACGAGGTCCGGTCGGTCGGACGTGTGGAGTACAACGAGACGTCTCTGGCCACCATCACCGCACGGGTGGATGGATATGCGGAGCGTCTGTTCGTGAACTTCACGGGCGTGGAGGTCCGGGCAGGGGATCACCTGGTGGAGATCTACAGCCCCGAGCTGGTCGTGGCCCAGCAGGAGCTTATGGTTGCGACGGAGGCGGGCCGGTCGGGTGCACTGGTGCAGAGCACGGCCGAGAAGATCCGCCGCCTGGGGCTGACTGCCGGGCAGGTCGAGGACCTCATCGAACATCGCCGCGTGACCGAGCGTCTGACCCTCCTGTCGCCCATCGCCGGCACGGTGATCGAGCGGAATGTCACCACCCAGGGGGCCTTCAAGGCGGGTGATGTCCTGTACCGGATCGCCAACCTGGATACCTTGTGGGCGTACGTGGAGGTCTATGAGAGCCAGCTGCCGCTCCTGCGATACGGCCAGCGTGTCTCGCTGACCGCAGAGGCGGTGTCCGGCCGGACCTTCGAGGGCCTGGTGACGTTCGTGACGCCCCTGGTGGACGAGAAGAGCCGCACGGTTCGTGCGCCTGTCCACATCGACAACACGGACCACGTGCTCAAGCCGGGGATGTTCGTGACCGCCGTGATCCACGTGTCCCTGGCCCCTGACGGGACACCCTCGCCCACCGGCGTGGAGGGCCGGTACACCTGTCCCATGCATCCCCAGGTGCTCCAGGACCAGGCAGGGGCCTGCCCGAGCTGCGGCATGCCCTTGGTGCAGATCCCGCAGGCCCGGCCCGCTTCCCAGGCCATCGACCTCTACGCCTGTCCCATGAGGTGCGAGGGCGACAAGACCTATCCCCAGGCCGGCGTCTGTCCTGTGTGCCAGATGCGCCTGGAGAAGGTGGCCGGCGGTCCTGTAGACGCCCTGGACGGCGTGCTGGCCGTGCCGGCCACAGCGGTGCTGGACAGCGGCCTTCGCCAACTGGTGTATGTGGAGCGATCCCCCGGGGCGTACGAGGCCGTGGAGGTGACCCTGGGGCCGCGGGCAGGTGCGTTCTTCCCTGTGCTCAGGGGTTTGAAGGCAGGTGACCGCGTGGCCGTGCAGGGCGGCTTCCTGCTCGACAGCCAGGCCCAGATCGCGGGCCAGCCGAGCCTGTTCTATCCCCGGGGAGCAGCCGATTCACTGGGTCAACAGGGTCATACGCACTAACGGTCAGCCATGGTTGACGCGGTCATACGCGGGTGTCTGAAGAACGTCTTCCTGGTGATCCTGGCCATCGCCGGCCTGCTGGGGGCTGGGTACTATGCCCTCCTGCACACCCCTGTGGATGCCCTCCCGGACATCGGCGAGAAGCAGGTCATCGTGTACGCGGACTGGCCCGGGCGCAGTCCCCAGGACGTGGATGATCAGGTCACCTACCCCCTCAGCACCTCCCTGACCGGGACCCCGGGCGTGAAGGCCATACGCTCGATGTCCGGATTCGGGTTCTCGATGGTCTTCGTCATCTTCACGGACGACGTGGACTACTACTGGGCCAGGTCCCGCGTGTTGGAGCGGATGAACGTGGCCCAGCAGCGGTTGCCTGCAGGGGTCATCCCTTTGCTGGGCCCTGACGCCACGGCCATGGGCCAGATCTACTGGTACACGGTGGAGGCGGAGGGCTTCGACCTGGCCGAGTTGCGGTCCATCCAGGACTGGTACATCCGGTACCAGCTCAACTCCGTGGAGGGGGTGAGCGAGGTCGCCAGCGTGGGCGGGTTCGTCAAGCAGTATCAGATCGACGTCCACCCGGACCGGATGCGTGCGCACGGCGTCACGCTCATGGAGGTGGTCGAGGCGGTCCGCAAGAGCAACATCGATGTCGGCGCGAAGGTCATCGAGAGGAACGGCATCGAGGCCTTCATCCGGGGCATCGGGTTCATCAAGACCGTGGAGGATCTGGAGCGGGTCGTCCTCCGCCAGGTCAACGGCACGCCCCTGTACCTGAGCAGCGTGGCCACGGTCCAGCTGGGTCCGGACTTCCGGCGCGGTGCGCTGGACAAGGCCGGCAGGGAGGTCGTGGGCGGCGTGGTGGTCATGCGCTACGGCGAGAACCCGAGGGCCGTCATGGAGCGGGTCCAGGCCAAGATCGGCCAGCTGGCCCCCGGACTCCCGCAGAAGACGCTGGCGGATGGGACCGTGTCCAAGGTCCGGATCGTGCCGTTCTACGACCGCACTACCATCGTGCAGGAGACCCTGGGGACCCTGCGTACGGCCCTTTCCGAGGAGGTCCTCCTGGCCACTGCCGTGATCCTGGTCTTCCTCCTACACCTGCGGAGTACTCTGACCGTGATCGTGACCCTTCCGTTGGCGGTGGCAGGCACATTCCTGCTCATGTACGGAATGGGGATCGACTCCAACATCATGTCCCTCGCAGGCCTGGCCATCGCAATCGGCGACGTGGCGGACATGGGCATCATCATGACCGAGAACATCTATCGCCGCATCGCCCTGGCCTCCAGGGAGTCGACCGGCAAGGGCCACTTCGAGACGGTGTATGAGGGGGCCGCGGAGGTGGGCAGGGCGATCGTCACGGCCGTGTCCAATACCCTGGTCTCCTTCATTCCGGTCTTCTTCCTCACGGACCAGGAGGGCCGGCTCTTCCGGCCCCTGGCCTTCACCAAGACCTTCGCGATCGGCTCGTCCGTGATCCTGGCCGTGACCGTGGTGCCGGTGATGTGCTACCTGATGTTCAGGCCCTGGCGGCACTCCGGCAAGACGGCCTGGGGCCTGGCTGGACTGCTGGGTGTGGCGGCCATGGTCCTGACACACTGGGTCGTGACCCAGGGCCTCAGCCTGGGCCCGTACTCGGGCTGGCCCACTGCCCTGGCCGTGGGTGTGATGGTCACACTGGCCGTGATCCGCATGACCCGGGAGCGATTCCTGCCCCTGGAGCAGAACCCCGTGTCCAGGGGCATCGCGCGGATCTATGTCCCTGCACTGAGGTGGGTCCTTGGACACAAGGTCCTGTTCATGGTCCTGCCGGTCCTGATCCTCTGTGCAGGCGTGATGGTCTGGATGGGGATCGGCAAGGAGTTCATGCCGCCCCTGGATGAGGGTTCGTTCCTGTACATGCCCTCGCTGCTCCCCCAGGCAGGACTGACCGCGGCTGTGGACGTGGTGGCCACGCAGGACCTGGCCATGGCGTCGGTCCCTGAGGTGGCCTCCGTGGTGGGCAAGGTGGGCCGCGCAGACTCTGCCCTGGATCCTGCGCCCATAGGGATGATCGAGACCGTGGTCCTGCTCAAGCCCGAGCACGAGTGGCGCAAGGTCCCTGTGAAGCGGTGGTTCTCGGGCTGGCCCGGATGGCTCAAGGCCCCATTGACTGTGATCTGGCCCGAGCAGAGGCGGATCACCAAGTCCGAGATCCTCCAGGAACTGCACGAGAAGACCTCCATTCCAGGGGTCCTGCCCACCTGGCTCCAGCCCATCCAGACCAGGCTGGTCATGCTCCAGACTGGATTTCGGGCCATGATGGGCGTCAAGATCTACGGCTCGGACCTTGCCCAGATCGAGCGGGTCGGGCTCGATATCGAGCAGGTCCTCAGGCGCGTCCCAGGGACCACCGACGTGGTGGCGGACCGCATCGTGGGCAAGCCCTACGTCCAGATCGAGATCGACAGAGAGCGGGCGGCCCGCTACGGCGCGAACGTCCGTGACGTACAGGACGTCATTGAGACCGCCATAGGCGGCATGAACATCATGGAGTCCGTAGAGGGCAGGCAGAGGTATCCGATACGCATCCGCTTCGCAAGGGAGCTCCGCGAGGACCTGCCCGATCTGGCCGCCATCCTGGTCCCCACGTCCACAGGTGCCCAGGTCCCCCTGGGCCAACTGGCCTCGATCGAGACGGTCCTAGGCCCCCAGGAGATCAAGGGCGAGCGGGGCCTGCTGGTCGGATACGTCACACTGAACACCCGCGACCGGGACGAGGTCAGCGTGGTCCGGGACGCAGAGGCTGCACTCCAGGCCGCCCTGAAGGACGGCTCCCTGCAACTGCCTGCCGGGACCTACTGGGAGTGGTCAGGGCAGTTCGAGAACCAGGTCCGGGCCATGGCCAGGATGCGTATCCTGGTGCCCCTGACCCTGGCCATCATGTTCGTCATGCTCTACCTGGGCTTCACCCGCTGGTGGATCGCACCCATCATCTTCTTCGGAGTGCTGGTCTCTGCATCGGGGGGCTTCCTGATGCTGGGCCTGTGGGGCGTCAACCTGTCCGTGGCCGTGTGGGTGGGGTTCCTGGTCCTGTTCGGTGTGGTGGACGACGACGGCGTGATCATGTCCACATACCTGGAACAGGTCTTTGCAGGCCGGACCTTCGCCTCCCGCCAGGAGATCCGCGAGGCCGTGGTGGAGGCGGGCCTGCGGCGGATCAGGCCGTGCCTGATGACCACAGCCACCACGGTCTTTGGCCTGATGCCGATCTTCTGGGCTACGGGCCGGGGCTCGGACGTCATGCAGCCCATGGCCATACCCTCGGTCGGCGGCATGGCCGTGAGCGTGGTTACCCTCTTCATCGTCCCGTGCATGTTCTGTGCGGTCGAGGAGTGGAAGTGGGCCAGGAAACGACCGGTGTGAGCCGCAGGCCCAACAGGTCCGCACCACGCCCAATCCTGTTCACTGACGGTCGACAGGGTTGGCCTGCACTCCTGGACCAGGGTAGCGCCAGACGATGTCCCAGCCCTCTCTGTAGTTCGGGTCGCCCCTGTCCTTGGGCCGGGGCGTGGCGCTGTTGTCCTTCTGGTCCGGGCCTACGCTGTACACGATGAAGCCTTCTCCCTCGGGCCGGTAGACCGGGGATTGTCCACTAAAGGGATCGACGAGGTCCTGCAGGCCAAGGGCGTCGATGTCCTCCGGAAACACGGTGTGAGCCTGCCTGTAGCTCAAGGCCGCCAGGCCCACAAGGGTGACCCTGACCAGGGCCTTGGACTCCAGGTGTCGTACTGCAATGACCATGCTGGGGATGATACTCTTGGTGGCGCGGGCATACCACGGCAACCCGTCTATCGCTTGCCCCACCCGGGCCATACCGGCATACGTATAGGGGCCTTGGACTGTCTGCATGTGTGTGTGCATGGCCCTCAGATAGGTTGCATGATCGACCTGGAGGAGCGGCTTGCAGGGCCACCCAAGCCATAGACTCCATGACTCCCACGATTCCTCCTCGCGCAAGGCCTCTGACAGACTGCGGAGATCGGACCTGCGCAGACGGAACACCCATTCGCCGAAGAGAAGGCGTTCTCCATCCAGGGCGGCGATGTAGGGGCCCTCGTCGTCCAAGGTCTTCAAGAGGTTGTTGCAGGCTGCGATCTGCTGTGGACCCGGAGGCGATTCCTGACAGAGGCGTTGTAGGGTGGCCAGGGCCTTGCGAATGTGGCTCATTCTTACAGCCTGGCTGAGCAGAAAGGGCTCGCTGCGCAGCGCCTCTGCAAGTCGAAGGGTCGTCTCCAGGGTCTGCCATGCCCTTGCCCCATCGCCCCGGCTCGCCTCACCGTCTGCCTTCGCACAGAGGATGGAGGTGATGTTATGGAGCCCGGACGCGTGACCGAATTGGATGCCCAGGCCCTTGTCATAGTCAAGATCGAACCGGCATTGCGGTCTCCGGGACCCTTCTTCGAGGATGCCGAGGGCCTGCTCGAGGCATGGCGATTGGAGCAGTCGATCCAGTTCCCCCTGCTCATTTGGATCCAGGGGCTCATCCAAGGACCTGTTCGAGAGGCCTCCCAGTCGCTCCAGCAGGTTCTCCTCTCCAGCAGGCTCCGCCTTGAGTCGTAGGATCGCACTCTGATACAACAGCGCGGCGTTTTCTCCATCGGGGACCTGGGCAGGGATGACCTCCTCTGCCCGCATAGGCCGGCCCTCCTTGGCCAGGTCTGCATAGGCCCGGCGAAGCTGGATCGTCGAGCCCACCAAGAACACGGCATAGATCACGGCCAGGCCGACGACCACGATGCCGGTCCACTTGAGCATGGAGGTGATTCTCTCTCTGGTCATGGCAGGACTCCGCTCATAGGGTCACGACAAGCTCCGGGTTTGCGGTCCCAAGGGGTCCATCCGTCCTTGGTGCTGACCTTCTTTCCGGACTGGGGTCCGGTCCGTCTCCTCGTCAACCAGCCGCCGCAGGGACTGCCTGTGCCTCAGGAGTCGGTCGAAGGCGTCCTCTGGTGTTACGACTACGTGGGTCCTGGCCAGCCTGGGCCAGGCCAGGTTGTTGTTGCTGGCGAGATCCCCTGTTGCCGGTTGTACCTGGACGCGGACAGGCCGGGGGCCGGGCCGCCAATGAGACAAGGCCCAGTCGCTGCACCGCCCCGACGACAGGACCAGGAGTATGGCCGCTGCAACGGAGGCCGTGAGTCTCCACAGAGGCCTGGTCCAACCCCTGGATTCGGGTCGATCCTCGGTCCAGGCCTTGGCCGCCGGCGCCAGCACCCGGTCTCTGAGGTCCGGCGAAGGCCCTGCCAGGCGGCACCGCTGCATCAGGGCCTCCAAGGGTTCGTGTTCTGCGTGCTTCATGGTTGCCAACTCCTCAGCAAGCCCCTGAGCTTCTCCATCCCGTATCGATAACGGCTGGCCGCGGTGTTCTGGGGTATGCCCAGGGTCTCGGCGATCTCGTGGAAGGTCTGCTCGTGGTAGACCTTCAGGACGATTACAGCCCGCTGTTCCGGGGGCAGGACGGCCAATGCCTCGGCCAGGTCGTCCGCCAGGTCCTGGTCCGCATCGCGGCCCTCGACAGCCACCAGCCAGGGGTCTGCTACCTTCGGCTGCCTTCTGCGCCTCCGGACAAGGGTCGCGGTCTCGTGTCTTGCGATCTGGAACACATAGGCCCGAAGGTTCCTGGCCTGGGCCAGGTACCGGCGTTTGCGCACCAGTCTGATAAAGACCTCCTGTAGGGCCTCCTCTGCATCCATCCGCGAGCAGAGCACGGCCTGGAGATACGCCAGCAGGTCGGACGCGTAACGATCCCAGATCTGTTCAACGGCCGCAGGATCGTCGGCCGCGAGGGCCAACCGGATCGGATTATCCGCCGCGTTCTCGTCCAAGCCTGACCCTTCCTGCATTGCCTTGTCCACCCCATAAGACAGCGCGGGGCTGTGCTCTTTGTCTACACCCTGTTGATCTTCTTTCGCAGGGCCTCCCCAGTGTATCCCCGGCAACTCGTCCGATCCAGGCGGGCCTCCCAACCTCCTTGGGTGGCCGACACCGTCCGGGGCCGTCTGACCGGCGTTCTGGGCAAGCGGTCGTAGTCCCCCGCCTGGCCCAGGCAGCCCCTCGGTTCTTTTCACAGAAATTCTTCAATAGGGGGTTGACAACCCTGTCCAAATTGTACTATTGTATTAATACAGATGGACAGTTTGCACTGCGTCCACGACTGAAAGGCAGGGCCATGCAGATCCATATCTCCACGCAGGACGGCGTGCCGATCTACCTGCAGATCGTCAACCAGGTCAAGTACATGGTCGCGTCCGGCCGGCTCAGGCCCGGCGAGCAACTGCCGCCCGTCCGGAGGCTGGCCGAGGACCTGGTCATCAACCCCAACACCGTGGCCCGGGCCTATCGGGAGCTGGAGGCCGCCAAGGTCCTGTCCACCCGGCAGGGCTCGGGCGTGTATGTAGCAGACGGGGCCTCTCCCCTGGCCAGGCGGGAGCACACCCGGATTCTCAAGGGCCGCATCGACCTGCTCCTGGCAGAGGCCAGGCACATGGACCTATCCGTGGAAGACCTGATCGACCTCCTCAGACAGAGGGGCGAGCTCATCAAGTAGGTCCGGGAGACGACCATGAATACCCACGCAGTAGAGATCCAAGGACTCGACCGGAGGTTCGGCAAGCAGAAGGCCCTGGAGGCCATCGACCTGTCCGTGCCCAAGGGTGTGGTCATGGGCCTGGTCGGCGAAAACGGTGCAGGCAAGACCACGCTCATCAAGCACGTGCTGGGCCTGCTCAAGGCCCAGACCGGGACGGTCCGCGTCTTCGGCCTGGACCCGGTCCGGAGTCCCGCTGAGGTCCTGGGCCGGATCGGATACCTCTCGGAGAACCGGGAGCTGCCCGAATGGATGCGGGTCGGGGAGCTGCTCCGCTATACCCAGGCCTTCTACCCGGCCTGGGACACCCGGTATGCCCAGGACCTGCTGGGCCTCTTCGAGCTGAGAAGCGACCAGCGGATCAAGACCCTGTCCCGCGGCCAGCGGGCACAGACCGCCCTGTTGGTCGCCTTGGCCTACAGGCCGGACCTCCTGCTCCTGGATGAGCCCTCCTCGGGCCTGGACCCTGTGGTCAGGCGGGACATCCTCTCCGCGATCGTCAGGACCGTGGCGGACGAGGGCCGCACCGTGGTCTTCTCCTCCCACCTGCTCGACGAGGTCGAGCGTGTGGCGGACGTGGTCGTGATGATCCACGAGGGGAGGATCGTGCTCAAGGACTCCCTGGACCAGATCAAGGCCACACACACCCGCCTGACGGTCCGGTTCCCGGAGGCCGTGACCAGCCCTCCGACACTGCCTGGGGTCCTGTCCTGTTCAGGCGGACCCCAGGAGTGGACCTATGTGTGTCAGAGCGGCCTCAAGGACCTCCAGCAGGGGGTGGAGGCCGCGCACGGGACCATCGTGGACAACGCAGTGCCCACACTGGACGAGATCTTCGTGTCCAGGGCCAAGGGCCGTCCCAGCCCGAAGGAGGTCCTATGCGGTCGATAGCCCTGGCCATGACCTGGGAGTATTGGCGAAGGGGCAACTGGATAGCCCTGCTCTTCACTGCGCTCGGGTCTGCAGTCTTGGTCCTTCCCTTTGGCCGCACCATGCCCGCTGTCGGGGACATGAGATCCCTCGCCTTCATGCCCCTGTTGTTCGCCATGATCGGACAGGTAGTCCTGGCCATAGGCAACATCCACAAGGACCGCCTGGAGTTCCCCCAGGACCTCTACGCCAAGCCCGTGTCCACCGCCACACTGGTGGCCCTGCGCATGGCCTTGGCCCTCAGCGCGGCAGTGGTCATGTACCTGGGCCAGGCCCTGGTGATCTGGGCTGTATACGAGGTCATGCTGCCCTTGTGGTGGGGTCCGTTCCTTGCCCTTGCCCTGGCCACTGCCTGGACCCACGCCGTGGTCTGGTCTTTGCCGGGCCTGGCCCTGTTTCAGGTGATCGGCCTGTACCTGGCTGTCTATGCCTCCATCCTGTGGTACGGCCCCTACACGGGCCTGCTCGTCGAGCTTGGCGGCGATCTCGCAGGGCCGGACCCCGGCAGGGGGGGAAGGGGCCTGTATTGCATTGGCACGCTGACGGGCCTGGCCTATGCCGTTGCAGTGGTGGGGGTCAGGTTCGACCGGCGTGGGGATCGGATCAGCCTGGCCCGCCTGCATCAGTGGATCAGTGATCGGGTCTATGCAGCGCGCCCGGCGGACCGGCCCTTCCGATCCGCACGCTCGGCCCAGTTCTGGTTCGAGTGGCACCAGCACAGGGGCTCGCTGCTGTCCCTCTTGAACGCCCTCTCCCTTACGGTGTACGGCCTGGTCGTCGTGTGGGCAGAGGACATCACCCTGGCGCACAGCGTCGTCGACTTCCTCTTCGCCCTGGGCACGGTCAACATCCTGGCCTACCCGATCCTGGCCGCGATCCTCGTCAACACCAAGGAGCGGTTTGCGTCGCAGGACCTGTTCTGGGCCACACGACCGGTCGGCGACAACACCTTGCTCCTAGCCCGCCTGCGCGTGGCCGCCACCGGCCTCGTGGCCGGCTGGTGCGTGTGGCTGGCAGGGGCCGTGGTACTCGGGGTTCTGCTTCGGGCAACGGGCCAATCAGCCGAATTCCTCAGCGAGTTCAGGGCAGCCCTGAGTGCAGACCGGTCCGGGGCCCCGCCCCTCCTGCTGGTTGCCGTGTACATCGGCTGGATCGCCCTTGTCACGTGGACCGCCCTGGGCATCGTGGGCTCCCTGCACATGACCGGCAGGAGACGGGTGGCCGCACTGTGGATCGTGGCCCTGGTCGCGCCAACGGCATGGAGCATCCTCGCCAGACAACTGGTCTCTCGTGACAGGGTCGCCCTGGTCGAGTCCGCTGCGTACTGGGCCCTAGGGATCCTGTGCCTGGCGGGCACGGCCCTGGCGTACTGGGCCGCCCTTCGCAAGGGCCGAGTCCCCCGCTGGCTCGGGTGGGCTGTGTCCGGGGTGTTTCTGGCCTTGTGCCCGTTTCTCATCCCCGAAGAAGCAGAGGGTACGGCCGCCCGATGGCACGTGGTTGCCGCAGAGGCCACAGGGATCCTGAGTCTGGCTGGGATCGCCCTCGTCTGGGCCGTCCTGCGAAGGTTGCGCGTCTCTCGCTGGCTCGCGTGGATTGTCGTCTGTGAATGCGGAGCAGCCGTGTGCCTGCTCTGCATGCTGTTGTTTGGGGAACTGGGGATGGAACTGGGGCCTCAGGATGCCGGCGTGGTCTCCTGGAGACTGGGCCTGGGAGTCCTGCCCCTGCTCCCCCTGGCACTGGGGCCGTTGGCCGTTGCGTGGAACAGACACCGCTGATCGGGCCGCTGCGAGGGGCTGGATGCGGGGCCGGCGACAAGGCCTACTCTACGTGCACCACGCCCTGGCGGCGGTCTGCCTCCAGGGAGGCGTTCTTGATGGCGTCATAGAGCTGCCGGGGATCGCGGACCTTCTCGAACTCAAACCGCGGGTCCGTCTCGTCCTTGGTCACCACCGTGACTGTGCCCACGCCCGTGATGCAGTCCAAGATCGAGCGGTGGAGCTGGATGTCGATCACGCGGAACATGTCGATGTTGTCGATCTTTCGGCTGAACAGGCCCCGCGTCCACTCCATCCGTTCCGGGGCGATCTCATAGCGGACGCCCTTGAGGTAGGCGGCCCGCAGGCCCCACCCCACCACGACCGCCACGAGGGTCCCCTCCGCGATCAGGTGGACGATCATGGCCACGGTGCGGATGGTGCTGTCCTGGAGGCCCTTGAAGACCGCGAGCCACCGCTCGATCGGGAGGCACAGCACGAACACGGCCACGGCCGCGATGCCGATCCCCAGGAACACGGAGTCGGCCATGGACCATAGAGACGGCACCACGGTCAGCAGATTGCGGGGCAGCGGGCCCTCTCCGCATGGGGGGTCCTGGGCGGCGCCTGTGTCGGGTGGGCACGCGGCCTTGGCGTGAAAGGAGACCGGCAGGCTGTCCGGGTCCTCCAGGAACTCCCGGCAATAGCGGCACTTGACCGCATCGGCCCGGATCGTCTCCCCGCAGAAGGGGCACTGGCTCATGGGGTCCTGTTGCGCCGCAGGCACGCGATCCTGCCGAATCCTGTATGCCAGTCCATGCTTCATACCCTGGTTGTTATCGGCATCAAGACCCTGTACGGGCCAGTTTTGCCGCACCCATATTGACACGTCTTGCCGCGAAGGCATACACTGGGCTTATTCTCGGACAGGGTGCATCCAGGGGACCTATCCTGCCCGTCCATCCTATGAAAGGGTATGGGCATGAATCGCCGCACACGACTCTGGGCTCTACAGGTCTCGATCCTGGCCTGTCTCGCGCAGACGCTGGGGGCCAAGGTGATCTACGTGGACGCCACAGCGGCCGGCCTGAACAGCGGTTCCTCGTGGCAGAACGCGTACACGTCCCTGCGGAGTGCGATCGCCGCCTCCGTCTCGGGGGACCAGATCCGTGTCGCACACGGCACCTACAGGCCGGATCAAGGGACCGGTGCCCTTGCAGGGAGCCGTGCCTCGACCTTCCAGTTCAAGTCGGGCGTGGTGATCCAAGGGGGGTGTGCGGGCCTGGGGCAGGCGGATCCGAACGCGAGGGACGCGACCCTGTTCGAGACGGTGCTCAGCGGCGACCTCAAGGGGGACGATGTGGCTGTGGCCGATCCCTGCCAGCTCTGGACCGAGCTGACCAGGCAGGACAACGCCTACAACGTGGTCACACTGACCGATGCCGACGCATCCACCACCCTGGAGGGTCTGACCATCTGTGCGGGCCTTGAGTCCAGGACCGGCAGTGCACGCCTGGACGGGGGTCCTGGCGGGGGAGGGGGGATGGCGGTGAGTGGGGGTAGCCCCACGCTGAGTCAGTGCACCTTCAGGGCCAACGCAGGGCGGAGCGGCGGCGGCCTCCTGCTCTCTGCCGGGACCCTGACCTTGAGCGGGTGCAGGTTCGTGGGGAACTACGCCTTCTCGGACGGCGGCGCGATCCACGCCAAGGCCGGTTCGATAGCCCTCCAGAGGTGCATCCTCGCGGGCAACCAGGCCTCGGGCATGGGCGGCGGGATCAAGGCGGGCGCGGCCTCTGCCGCGGACAAGGTGGAGTTAGTGCACTGCGTCCTGGTGGGGAACCGGGCCCTGGCCGGCAGCGCAATCGGCTACGCGTCGGTCGTCTCCTACACCCCTGTGAGTGCAACCCACTGCATCCTCTGGGACAATGCCGACACAGGACCCTCGCCGGACCAGGCCACAGCGGGCCTGCTTAGCCACTGCTGCGTGCAGCCTGGAATCCCCTCGTTCCACGACGGCGGCGGCAACATCTCTGCTGACCCGCTGTTTGCCCGGGGCGGCTCCTGGGATTCGAGCGGTCGGTGGGCGGACGGGGACTATCATCTCATGTCCCAGGCCGGGCGATGGGACCCCACCAGCAAGGATTGGGTCAAGGACCCCAATACGAGCCCGTGTATCGATGCCGGCAATCCCGCTGATCCTGTCGGGCCCGAGCCGTTCCCCAACGGCGGAGTCGTCAACCTCGGGGTGTACGGCGGCACAGCCGAGGCGAGCAAGTCCTATTTCGGCAAGACCCCCTGCGACACGATCGTGGCAGGAGACATCAACGGCGACTGCAGGGTCGACGCCCAGGACCTGGCGATCCTGGCCACGCACTGGCTCCAGGAACACCAAGAGAAGGTCTTCATCAAGTGGCTGGGCCACGCATCGTTCAAGGTCTGGACCAGTACGGTCGTGATCTACATCGATCCCTATCAGATCTCGGGCACGCCCCGCGACGCCACCCACATCCTGTGCACCCACACACACAGCGACCACTACTCCACAGGCGACATCGCCAAGGTGGCAGGTCCGGCCATGCAGTTGATCGGTCCGCCCAGCGTGATCACCGCGTACGGCAAGGGGGGATGGACCGTAGGCCCGGGCCAGACCGTCACCCTGGGCGACCTGACCGTCACGGGCATCCCTGCATACAACACCAACAAGTCCAACCACCCCAAGGCCAATAACTGGGTGGGCTTCGTGGTGGAGATCGCGGGCAAGCGGATCTACCACGCGGGCGACACGGACCTGATCGAGGAGATGAAGACCCTCAAGGACATCGACGTGGCCATGCTCCCTGTGGGCTCCACCTACACGATGAACGCATCGCAGGCGGCCACGGCCACGGCCTGGATCCAGCCCAAGCTGGCCATCCCCATGCACTGGAACAACACGACGAGGGACACCCTGCTCAAGACCCTCGTCCCCAATGCCGCGTGCCCGGTCCGGATCATGACCGCAGGCGAGACCCTTGACCTCTGACCTGCCATCGCAGGGCACAGGTCATAGGGGAGACACCGTCGCAGAGAAAGGGGTATGCCATGGATCGAAGGGCGTTCTTGAAGGCTGTGCCGGCCCTCGCTGCACTGGCCGGCACCGGGGCCAGTGCTGCCGAGGAGGCAGGCGGACCCGCCATGACCCCTGGTCCCGTGGCCGGTGACCTGCAGCCGATCGTGTTGCCCAAGCCCCAGACAGACGGCGGCAAGTCTGTGCTGGCGGCCCTCTGGGAGCGGAAGACCACCCGTACGATTCGCTCGGAGCAGCTCTCCCCCCAGGTCCTGTCCAACCTCCTCTGGGCCGCCTTCGGTGTCAACCGTGAGAACGGCCCCTCGGGTAGGACAGGCAGGACCGCCGCATCGGCCAGCAACTCCCAGGAGATTGACCTCTACGTGGCCCTGCCGGAGGGGGTCTATCTCTACGAGGCCGTGGGCCATCGCCTGATCCCCGTGACGGCAGGGGACCATCGTGCGAGAGCGGGCAGGCGGGGGGCGGCCACCTGTCCGGTGAACCTCTTCTACGTGGTGGACATCGCCAAGTACAGCCAGGCCCCGTTCCAGGAGCCCGGCCTGCGGGACACGGAGATCCAGAAGTCGTACTTCTACGTGGACACGGGTCTGATCGCAGGGAACGTTTACCTGTTTGCCGCCTCCCAGGGCCTGGCCGCGTGGTTCCACAACTGCAACAAGGAGGACACGGCCAGGGAATTCGGTCTGCGCCCCGAGCAGCGGGTCCTGTTTGCACAGTCCGTTGGATACCCGGCCTGACCCGGAGGGTGGCGAATGGCGTCGTGCACGGGCCGGGCGACTGTCGTCCCCATGCGCAGGGGTATCCCGACGGGGTATGCCAGGCCGGCCCCAACACGTTTCCGGGTCCCCCTGGCGTGTGCTGGGGGCGGGGTTGGCCTGAAGGCTCCAGTACCGTGAAGCTAAAGGGGAGAACCCGGATCGTACCCGGTTCGGTACCATGACCAGCATAACCAGTGCATTACCCGAGACAGCAACGCCATGGCTGCGTGCCCTGGTCGGGCGCCGCACCCGACGCCGTTCATGGGCCTACATCCTTGCGCTGCTTGCCTGGCTGCCTCCCATCGCCTTCATGGCCGGCGACCTCTCGTTTCATGTTCGTCCCCGGCGTCTGCCGCTCCTGCTCATCCCGATCTTGATCGTTGCGGTGCAACTGGCTCTTCCCACGTTGTTGGGCTGGACCGTGGTCCTGGTTCCCTCGCTGCTCATCACGGGAGCGATGTCCTTCTTTGTCCTCTTCACCGCCCCTGGGAGGATGCAGGATGACCTCACAGGGCTTGCGATCAGCTGCGCCACAGCGGGTTTCTACGTGCTGGTCTGCGTTGCGTTGTGGCTCGCCCGGCCCAGGCTCGTGGACGTCGGGGTTCCCGAACCATCCGTTCCATCGAATGCCGGCTCTGCTGCAGTCGACCGGCACCATCGAGCTGAGCGCCAGATCGGGGGGATGCCGTGATGTGGATTCATAACCGCCGCCTGCCGGAATGGGTGCACCGATTGTGCAACGGCGTCCTCGGCGCCGCGGCCTCCGCTACGCTCGCGAGTGTTGGCCTGAGCACCTCTGCTCCAGCGTCTCTGCTCCATCGCCTCTCGGTCGTCCTGCTCTGCCTCAGTCTGCCTATCGGGCTGTTCTTGGCTGTCTTCACACGGCGTTGTTCCGTTGTCGAGGGCATTGCCGGTCGGGACGGCTACGTCAAGCTGGATCGGACCCCCAGACCAAGACAGGGACCAAACGTGCCGTCGCACGTTCAAGGTCAGGTAGGGCGGCCATAGGCTGGACGAACCGGGGGCTGGGCCTCGCTGCTCGCTTGGCCTGCTCCGTTCTCCTGGGCCTCCATGATCAGGAAGGGGGATCGGGTCCTCATCTGGAGCTACAATGGGCAGGGGTATGCATCGATCCTGCTCGGGTGTGCTGTGTCAGATGTGGTGGCCGTACCCATTGACTTCAGCTCCAGGGCGGACCTCGTCGAACTCATCGCGGACAGGGTGGGCAACAGGCACCTCTTCCACTCCAAGAGGCGACCCTACCTCCCGCAGACGCTCTCCCACACCCATTGAGCCATCTGTTCGAGCAGGTGGCGGGCTTCTTCCACCCGCTACGATCCGGGTGCAGGATCACATACCTGTACTCCCGCAAGTCCTCCGCGATCGTTGAGGCCCTGCAGCAAGAACAAGTGACCATGATGGCGACGGTACCCATTCTTGTGCAGATGTTGCGAGAGAGCATCTTGAGGGAGGCGCACGCCTCCTACGAGTCAGTGTCCCTCGTGCGTCCGTGACCCGGCAGCCTCTCCGGCATGCTCCCCGGTGGCCATCGATGCGCTGTGGAGGCCTTCCACGTAGTGCATGTACTGCACATAGGCCTCCACGTATTCCCGGCCTGCGTCCACACTCTGATCGGCGTGCTTCTTCGCCTCCACGGCCTTCCGGAACCGCTCACGGATCCCCTCAGCGATGGGGGCCGTCAGCTTGTCAATGACCGCGTCCACAGAACCGCCCTCCAACGCCTTGTCTGCCAGAACCACGATCGGCTCGAGTGGCACATCCTTGATTCCGGTGTAGGGCTGGCCTTCACCCGCCCGATGAAGGCGAACGAAGGTCTCTTGGAAGAGCCGGTCGGCCATCTCCTTGGCCTCAGGCCCCTTCGCACGCACGACCAAGGCCTTCTGAAAGACCTTTCTCAGCTCAGCCTCATGCTCCTTCTTGACCCACTTGAGCAGAGGCGTGACATCGCCCTTCTCCAGGGCAGTCCTGCCCGCCGATGCCACGGGGCCATTGATGGTATCGCAGTTGGCCCACACCCGGTTGACCAGGAGTACGCCACACCCCAGCAAAAGAGCCACCACTGAGCCCTTTCTCGCACGGCTCCAGATCGTTTTCATGGTCTGCTGTCCTTTCATCGGTTTGACACATTCGCCCCTGACGGTCCTGCATTTCCTTGGTCCGGCACGGGACCAGTATGGGCATCGCGCAAGACGATCTCACCGGATAGTCCGCTCTGGGTGAGGGCAAGGCCAAAGGTGGCCCCCCGGCGCCAGCGCCTACGATCACCACCTTTCTGGGTCTCCACGTGTCAATCATGCTTGCTTCTTTGCACACTTGAGCCCAGATACTCACGCAGCGCTACGGCGTTGTTGTGCACAGTGTCACTGGCAGAATAGAGCAGAGTGACCGGACCCTGTGACGTGGCGTCCAACAGCGTCTTCGCCACATCGGGGTGCCCGTCCAACTCAGCGAAATAGCGTCGTCGGAACTCTGGCCACTTGGCGGGATCATGGTTGAACCACCGACGCAACGCAGCGCTGGGCGCGGCAGCTTTCAGCCAGGCATCCAGGTGAAGAGTCTCCTTCTTCATCCCGCGCGGCCACAGGCGGTCCACCAGGAAGCGGCGGTCGTCTTCCGCTACGGCGGGTTCATAGACCCTCTTGATTCGGATTACCATATCGACCTCCTATCAGAGCCAGTCCGGTCTTTCCCGTCACGTCAGTTTGGCCCGCCATGTCGTGGCTCCTTTCGGACCCTCATCGTTCGATGAGGATGGCGGAAGTGGGGCATTCGTCCGCTGCTTCCTGCGCCGCGCGCTGGTCCTCCTCGGGGATCTGGTCGACCTTGACAAGGGCTCTGTCGTCTCCCATCTCGAAAACCTCCGGACAGACCTCGACGCAACGACCACAAGAAATGCAGTCTTCAGTCACTCGTGCCTTCATGTGTCTCTCCGTACAGTGTTCCCGTACTGCCTCGAAAGGCGAATTGCGCCGTGGGCGGGCCTGTGAGATCGAGGTCAATATGGGAAGACGATGTCATCGATCCACGCGGTATCATGCCCGATCGCAGTGGAACTGTCCTTTGAATAGGTCCATTCAAACGTCCTCTTGCCCGCTGTGACGGGGAAGGACGCCTCGGCCCAGTCCTGATCGCCAGACCACCGGACTTCTTCGACTCCATCCATGGAGAACCACAGAACATCCCAGCCTGACTCGGAAGAGACTTTGCGATAGAAGCTGATTTCTCCGGGAAGGCACTCCAGTTCGATCGTCAAAGTAGACGTCTGGCCATCTTCAATGGCGCCGGCCCTGGCACTGTAAGAGCCGGTATGGCTTCGATCGGAGGTGACCCACCAGCTCGCATCGCCGGAGAATTGCCAGGGCAAGTCACCGAAACGGCCTTCTTCGAATGTCTCTATGGTGACGGGCGAAACGGTGCCTGTCAGATGAACGGTCGTAATCGTCCTCTTGGGGAGCCTGAGCGACTGGGCAGGATCGAACGTGCCGACGTAGGCGGCGTTCTGTGTCGGCCCGGTTCGGTACACAGAGGACTCGCCTGGCAAGAAGTCTCCCAGTGAGAGCGATAGGGCGACATCGATGTCCGAGACGTTGATGACAACGAAAGTCAACTCGTTCGCATCGGGGCTGGCAAAGGCCGAGATGCGCAGGGCTGCCGAATCGGTCGAGGCCTCGACGCGCCGCCAGCCTGGATCGGTCCATGCCGAGTACTGCTTGAAGGCATAGTACGTGGGATTGACCGTGTAGCTCGGATTGGCCTGCCAGGGATTTCCGAGACTCACAAGGCCCCTTGGACCTACCCAGAACAGCTCCCAGTAGAGATAGGCCGACACCTCCTCAACCGTCAGGGCGTTGTGCATCAGAATCGCCAGATTCATGGCGTCGGTAAAGGTCAACGGGGTCGATTCCCCTTTTGCGAATTCTGTTTGCAGCAATGGCTTGTCGCCGTACTGCGTCGCGAAGCCTGACATGCCAAGGATGTAGTTATCCGGCGCATTGTGGCTGCCGTCCCCGTAGAGATGATGTGCCCAGCCATAGGCGTGAGAATCATCGACAAGGGCATCGATATACGCTCGCGAGCCGCCAAAGCCGCAGGTCTCGGGAGCCAGGAGCTTTGGCATCTTGGACATTCGGGAATGCAGCTCCTGATAGACCGACTCGAAGGCGAGATTGTAGCCCGCCCATTCCGCCGTCTCGGTCGGTGCGAATTTGCAGGAGTCCCAACTGGCCAGGTAATCCGGCTCGTTCTGGATATTCACATACTCAGTCTCAACACCCCGGCTGGAGAGGTCAGCCAGACTGTCGGCCCACCAGTCTGCAAATTCGCCGTACATGTACTTGCCCGACGCGCCCTTCTTGAGCGTTCCGCCTACCGTGCTTCCACCACTCTTCAGAGAGGCAGGCGGGGACCAGGACGATATCATGACTTTGATCGGATGGCCCAAGGATGATGCTGCAGCCCTGACGATCTCGGCTGAACGATCGATGTAGCCGGTGTCAAAGCCATGCGTATTTCGTATTCGGTAGATGTCCAGACCCAGTTGTTTGAAGAGACAATCGTAGATCTCGCTCTTCAACGGGTGCCTCGTCAACCAGCCCTCATACCAGGCGCCTGCTGCGCCAAAACCTTCGAGCGTCTGGTGGACCTTGTGAACATTCACGGAGCCGGCAGCGCTGGGGTTGGGGGGCTGAGGGGTGTAAGGGTATTCCGCCGCACGTCGAACGTCGCTGGAATTCGGCACGCCGGGTCTGTCAAACAATCTGACAAATCCCCGGTAGGTATCACCCGCGACGTAGTGCTTCACCCACGCCGCAGCATATCCGCCGGCATCTCTCGCCAGGACACGAACATTGGTATTGTCCGTCGGCCGGATTGACCGCCATGTCTCAGTCAGGCCCCAGGCCAGTCCATCCGCGGTGAAGACGACCTCTTGCTCGCTGTCCCACGGACCACGATCAGCATTGAACCCGAGGATCTTCTTCGACCCGTCAACATCGTAGATGGTCCAGGTTTGATCGGCGTGCCCCTGGTGGTATAGCGGAATACCCCCAAACCAGACAATCTTGCCGCCTGCATTCAGATACCGTCTAAGCGTACAGGTGGATGACATCGACTCCACCGTAGTGTCCGGCGCGACGTCCTGGCAGAACACGACCACGCTCGGAGCACCGTCGGCGATGTGAGCCAGCATCCATGTCTTGAGTTGGTCCGCGTTGAGAATCTTGTACCCGGCAGACGCGAGAGCGCCTCCTACAGCCTGAGCGGAAGCGAAGCACGTGGGATACCGGACATCCCAGTATACCGCGCGGTCCCAAGTGAAGGTCGGATCAGCATGCAAGGGCGGAGCGATCACCACCGCCGTCAATATGACCGCACCCAGGACGAGCGACAGACTAAGGGTCTTGTCAAGGGGAACCATATTCCACCTCCAGAAAGAACCACAGTTGGCGTTGTTCTGCCGTTCGTTCATCATGTTGATTTCCTATGCCAGGCTCATGCCGAGCCTTCTCTGTATCCTCCATGGCTCATTCTCTGTGCAGTAGATCGCCCTCAGGGCCCGACCCATTGGCAACATCATTGGCTGGCATCAGTTCCCAGGAGAGCCGCGGATAGTCCTTCCCTTCGAGAATCCACCAGATATCCTCCGTGCCGTTAGCCTTCTCGACCACGAAGTCCCAGCCGGCTTCAAGGAGGGTTTCAGCCGGTTGCATGATCTAGGCTATTGTTTGTCCCCCGAATCCCGTTCACCCAAGGCATACAGATGACCCAATGTCCGCAGGTAAATCCTATTCTCAGCAATCGCTGGAGTCGCAAAGATCTTCTCTCCGAAATCTCTCCGGGTCAGGATCTTGAGTTTGTCGTCGGCTTGAATGACGGTGACGATCCCGGGGACGGAGGCGACCAACACCTTGTCGCCCGCGGCAATGGGTGAGGCGAGGTATTGTCCCCCTGCTCCGATTCGTTCCCGGAAGAGTTCTTTGCCGCTCGATGCGTCCAGGCAGGTCAGCAAACCGCCGTCCCGCATCAGATACAGTCTTCCCCGGCAGTAGAGCAACGAGGGCACTTCGGGAATGCCGTGATGAATCTCCCAGGCGACGTGAGATGGCCGCGCATCCTTTGTCGCTCCGGGATGAACCGCCAGGAGGGTCGGTTCCAGCCGACTGGTGAAGCGGGGCATGCCCTCGCCCCACTCCGCTTCACTGATACCGCCGCTCTTGTCCTTATCCAAGAGCTCCATCACACGATCCAGAGTATCCTTGTTGCCGGCTGCACCTCCTAATCCATAGCCCGGATTGTCTCTGGTCAAGTCCGGTCGCATTGGGATATCGAAGTGTTCCGTCATTTCGTCACGCTGGATCTGATTGTCTTTGTTCTTGTCGAACTCATCCAGCGTGATCTTCCACATTCGAGCAGTATCAAATTTCTCATCCCCACGCCCGTACGACGTCGCGGCGCTGGCGAAGAGAAGTCCGCCACCCGTCACAGGCGTCCCGACGGGTTCCAGCGGGAATCCGCCCGCCCACCAGATCTCCGCGCCGGTGGACGGATTGTAGGATGTCAGGCGGCGGAAACCCAACGCGACAAGCTCATCCGTATCGCCGCGACTCCAGATCATGGGCGTGGACCAGCCCGACCTGAAGAGAGACCTCGGCTGCTCCCAAATCGTCTCACCTGTGTCGCGACTCACGGCCAACAGGCGGGACGCATCGTTGCTGTCGTTATCGAGAACCAGGAACACCCTGTCTTTGTACAATATGGGTGAGGTAGCCATCCCATAGTGGTTATCCGGGGTCTTGATCTTGCGGTCCCAGACCTTGCTACCCGCATGGTCGTAGCAGACGAGGCCATAGGTCCCAAAATAGACGTACACGTGCTTGTCATCCACCGCCGGAGTGGGGGAGGCCGGGTTATTCAGCGAGCTCAGTTGGGCCGTGGTCTGGGCTGGGACCGTCTGACGCCAGACGATGTCTCCGTTCCCACGGTTGACGCAGAGTGTGATGAGCTGGTCTTTGTTCGCAGATTCATTGGCCGTGAAGAAGATGCGGTCGTTCCAGATAACGGGGGAGGAGTGTCCCGGCGGAGTCACGGTCTTCCACAAGACAACCGATTCACGACTGATATCGACGGGAATGCGGGCCGTATCCACGATCCCTTGGCCGTTCGGCCCGCGGAATCGATTCCAGTGAGCAGATGGCTCCTGACCATTAGAGGCCGCACTGAGCAAGGCGATCAAGGTCACCGAGAGGCAGGTACGTTTTGTCAGGTTGTCCGCGTGTCTCAATGCCATATCATTTCCTTTCTGCCAAGTCCAAGGTTTCTTTCATCATGTTCAGAGGACGCCGCGTCAGTCGCTCAGAACTCCGGTTCGGCCGTCGTGTGAAAGAGCCTTCGCCTTCGTGAAGACAGACCCTTGCGACTGCATGCTCGGTTGTGTGTCAGTAGCACCAGTCTACCACATTTGGGCAGGGTACAGAGAAGAATACTCTTCCATCGCCATTTCACCGGATTGAGGCGATAGAAGAGCGGCAGGGGGCTTCCATGTTTTTGTGAGCCTTCCGACCTTACATAATCCTGTACACTCCCGCCCCGGGTCAGTCTTCTGCCGCGGTAGCTTCCCACCACAGCCTTGGACAGTCCTTGCCTTCGTTGATCCACCAGATGTCCTCGGTGCCGTTGGCCGTCTCGCCCA